>CAMPKM010000119.1 GCA_946887155.1 uncultured Gemmatimonadota bacterium | reverse complement strand
ACGGCCGATCTTGCGTTTGTCCTCAACCGCCTCGTCACGCTGCCGGCGAGTAGTTCGCTCGATACCCTCAATGCGCATATCCGCGTCGACCGCATTGCCGTCATGGGGCGCGGAACCGGTGCGGCGTCCGCGCTGGCCCTCGGCGCGACCGACCCCCGCGTGACCGCCGTTGCGGCAATGGCGCCACGGGGGCTGACGGACGTCGCGCGCAACGGCGTCCGTCGGCCGTTCCTCGCGTTCACGGTGGCCGACAACACCGAAGGGCTTGACGATGCGTTGCGTTACGGAGGAACCGAAGCCCGGCTCGAGGGCGCCACCGACGAAACGCTCTCGGACCGCGCGCTGCTCGGCTCACCGATCGTCGGGATGCTGGGGATCGAGTCCGGAGACGATCCGCGCGATGTCCATGAGGCGGTATCGGCGCTGACGCTGCGTTTCCTGGATCAGTACCTCAAGGAACGCCGCGAACAGACTGAGGTCGATTTACCGGCCCGCGTCGGGGTCCGGATGATTCCGCACCAGCCGCGTTAACTGCGATTGCCGCAGTCGGGCTGGAACGCGGAAGGCACTGATTCCACAGAAGAACGATTCTCGCAGGTGAGCCAGAACGCGGGAAGCTCTGATCCTACAGAGGAACACCGGTACTTCCTGCGACAACCGGAACACCCCAGGCATCGTTCCATCGTAACGAGCGATTGCGTCTGGGTGTTCCGGTTGTCGCAAGCAGTTCAGCGTTCATCTGCGGGATCAGCGCATTCCGTGTTCAGGCCCTACCCGCGACGATCGCCTAAAGTCAGGACGAAACAATGCTTCTGCCCGACCGTCCACTCGTCGTCTGACACTTTTGCATAACGAGCGCGCTTCTCCGGATACCGGTTGATGTCGCCGAAGTGAAAGCCGCAGTGCTGAAAAAGGCTGTCGGAAAAGGAAACGGCAAAGAGCTCCGGGTACCCGCGCCGCCTGGCGAGGTCGATCGCTGCGCCGATCAATTGGCTGCCCAGTCCCTTCCCCTGCAGGGACGGCTGAACCGCCAGTGCCACCAGTTCCACCAGCGACGGCGAATAGTCGTCGAGGCACACACAACCGAGCACGTGCCCATGCTCGTCGCGCGCGACGCGATAGTCGTCGATGTGGTTCATCACCCACGACTCCGACCGCGGCAACGTCAAGCCATCAGGCGCAAAACGGTTGTTCAGTTCCGACAGCGACCTGACGTCATCGACGTGAGCCGCCTCGATTCGCAAGGATTCACGATTCACGGCAAGGTCTCAAGTCACGCCCTATTTCACGATCTCTCGATCCCACGACTTCCCGACTTCCCGACTTCCCGACTTCACGACTTCACGATCTCCCGCCCTCACGTATTCCCGATTCCCGATTCCCGATTCCCGATTCCCTGCAGCACTTCACTCGCCGTCGCCCACTCCGCCAGCGCTCCATCGAGCTCCCGCTTCGCGCCATCCAGCTCAATACCTAACCGCGTCGCTTCGGCGACACCATCGGGACGCGTATAAAGGGCTGGATCCTCGAGCGATGCCGTCAACGTCGCGACTTTCCCCTCGAGTTCCGCCACCTGCAGCTCCACCTTCGCCAGATCGGCCTCGGCTCTCTTCAAGAGTTTTCGGCTGTCTGCAGCCGCTGACTTTTCGCGCGCTCCGGCACGGGCCACCTTCTGCCGCTCGTGAACGCGCCGCAACGCCTCGTCTTCGGCCGCGCGTACCGAGGCAGCGTGGGCTCGTTCGGCCGTGACGACCTCCCAGTCCGCAAAACCACTGTCGTATGCGGTGACGTGCAGGTCGTGAAGCACCCACACCCGCGATGTCAGGGCCCGCAGCAATTCACGATCGTGGCTCACCAGGATGACCGTGCCGTCATACCGCTCCATCGCGTCCTCGAGCGCCTCGATGGACTCGACGTCCAGGTGATTCGTCGGCTCGTCGAGCACGAGCAGGTTGTGCTTGGACAGCATCAGCATCGCCAGCGCGACGCGGGCCCGCTCGCCCCCCGACAGCGCGCCTGCCTTGCGCTGTACTTCGTCGCCGGAAAACCCGAACCGGCCGAGGTGACCCTGGATGATGCGCCGTTCCCACTGCGGCCGCAGGTCGCCGATGATGTCGTACAGCGACTTGTCGAGCGGTACCTGGCCCATGTCCTGCCGGTAGTACCCGGGATCGATCGACGAGCCGAACCGGAGCTCACCGGCCGCCAGCGGATGCTGGCCAAACAACGCCTTGAGAAACGTCGTCTTGCCGGTCCCGTTAGGCCCCACCAGGCCAAGGACGTCGCCTCGATGCAGTACGCCCGTGAACCCGGTGACCAGCGTGCGGGAGCCGACATTCACCTGCACCTTGCTGGCGCTGACCACAATGTCGCCCCCGCGATCCCCGGAATCGAAGCGCAGCGCCATCGCGTCCTCATCCTGGACGGGTTGGCTCAGCCGCGGCATCCGTTCGAGCCGCTTCCGGCGGCCCTTGGCCTGCTTCGTGTTCTGTCCCGCGATGTTCCGCGCGATGTAGTCGGACTCGGCGGCGATCTTCTTCTGCTGCTGATCGTACGCGCGCGCCTGGGCGAGCCGCCGCTCCGTGCGCTGCATGACGAAGCGCTCGTATGTCCCGGTGTACGGGGTCGCCGTGCCGCCCTCGAAGTGCAGGATGTGATCGACCGTCGAACCGAGGAACGCGCGGTCGTGGCTGACCAGCAGCACCGTCCGGTCGAGGTCGCGCAGGTACTCCTCGAGCCAGCGCGTCGTATCGAGGTCGAGGTGGTTGGTCGGTTCGTCGAGCAGCAGCACCTCGGCGGTGCTCACCAGCTGCCTGACGAGTCCGAGTCGTCCACGCTCGCCGCCGCTCAGGGAAGCCACCGGCGTGCTGCGTGCCTGCTGGGGGTCGAACCCCAGGCCGTGCAGCACCGCGTCGATCCGCGACGTGACGGCGTAACCACCTTCGCGCTCGAATCGCTCCAGGTCGCGACCATACCGGTCGAGCGCCGCCGGCGATGCGTCCGCGCCTAACGCCGCGGCCTGCTCGACCAGCGAGATCTCCAGCGCCAGGAGCTCCCCGAGTTCTCCCGCCGCCGCCTCCCAGACCGTGGTAGCGTCACCGAAGTCCCGGTGTTGCTCGAGCAGCGAAACACGGAGCCCCGGTTGCCGCGAAATGGATCCCCGCGTCGGCGTCAGCTCACCAGTCAGCAGCTAGAACAGCGTAGTCTTCCCCGACCCGTTGCGACCGATGATCCCCCACCGGTCGCGGGCCGCCACCGTGAACGTGATGTCCGAAAACACCGTGACCGCCCCAAAGTCGACCCCAACGCCCGAAAACGCTATCACTACGATTCCCGCTGGATGGCGATCACGGACAACACCGGTTGCACGGAAGAACGCCGTTCGAGCAGGCGGAGAAGGGCCACCAACGTTGCGGTCCTGATTCGAGCTCGCGCTGCGTGGCCCTTCTCCGCCTGCTCAATCCGTGTTCCTCTGCGCATCCAGCGTCGTCCGCGTTCCGCCCTACCGGTGCAAATCGTCAGTAAACCACGAACAATCGGGTTCCAACCAACGGAACCACTCCATCGCCGGTTCACCAATTGGCGCCCCTGGTGGTGAGGCCGCCGCCGGGAACCGAATGGCAACGGGATTTGCCGGCCGGGTCAGGAACCGATTGATATCCATTGCCAGCAGGTTCGCCTGCGCCACGTCCCCTTCGTTGCCGTTGGTGCCAGCGGCAACCGCTCCGGCAATCGTGCGCCCGAGATCCGCGCCGCGCTGCTGAAGCTTGAGCGTCGCGATCGCCCGCACCTGTGACATCGGTGCGCTTCCGGCGAGATCCATCAGTTCATCGATCACGACCCGCTCGACTGCGCGCTTCACCTCGGCCTCGTAAGGCGACCGCGTCGGCGCACCAAACGTTCCGGCAATGAGCGCGTCGATCACGTCATCGAGCCCGGGCAACGCCGGGTCGATCATTTTCTGTTCCACGAGCCGGGCGCCGCGATCGGGCCTGAGGAGCAGGCCGACCACGTGATCCGCCGCCGCCACGGCCGGCGACACCGCGTCGAACATCGCGCCGGTGTAGCGCGGGAACAGCTCACGCGTGCGGCCATAACCCGAGGGCCGTGGTGGAATCTTCTTCAACAGATCGGTCGGTAACGCCAGCGTCGATGGTGAAATCGACGCAATCAGGGCGTTGAGCGCGCTGCGCTGCTCAGGGGCCGACGCCATGCGCACGGGTTCGCGGCCGTCGCCGCGCATCGCATAGATGTAGTGCATGCCACCAACCACGTTGGCTGCCGCGTCGATCTGGTAGCGATGGTGCAGGTAGAGCGGCACGAGCACTTCCTCGATCTGGGCCATCGGCATGCCGCGCTTGATCGCGTTTTCACCGAATCGCGCCAGCGCCGCCTGCCGAACCGCCAGCATCCGCGTGAGTTCGTTGCCGGCATTCGTGCCGTTCGACCACTGGTTCACGCGCGCGTGCGCACCGAGGTCCTGGTTGGTCATGTACTTCAGGTCGCGCGTCCAGGCCTGGTCCAGGATGCGCTGCAGCGCCTGAGCCTCGTTCGTGCCGTCCGGAAAGTCCTGGTAGCCATATGCGATCGCCACCTTGTCCCACGGACCGATTTCGTTCGTGTACACCTTGGAATGATCGAGCGTGCCGTCGGCGCGGAGCGTCACCAGCGGGTGCGGATAATCCATGACGCTGATGAACCCGGCGTCACTGTCGTAGTAGTTGTGGCCGAGGCCTAACGTGTGCCCGACTTCGTGCGCGGCGAGCTGGCGCATCCGCTGCAGCGCCCAGGCCCGGATTTCCGGCGTGGCTTCATCACCGTTCCGGTACGGTTGCAGCAGGCCCTCGGCGATCATCCAGTCCTGGCGGACACGCAGCGAGCCTAACGTGACGACCGCCTTCAGGATTTCCCCCGTCCGCGGGTCGGTGACGCTCGCGCCGCTGCTCCACCCGCGCGTGGATCGGTGCACCCAGTTGATCACGTTGTACCGGATGTCCATCGAGCTTACGCCTTCCGGCAGCACCTCGACCCGGAATGCATTGCGGAAACCGGCCGCCTCGAATGCCTGCGCCCACCAGCGCGCGCCATCGAGCAGCGCCGAGCGGATGGGTTCCGGTGTGCCGTTATCCAGGTAGTAGACGATCGGCTTCACGACGTCGCTTACCGGGGCGCCGGGGTTCACCTTCTCGAGCCGGTGACGCGCGATGAATCGCTGCACCTGCGACTGCTCGAGCGGCGCCGAGTAATCGCGCCACGTCTCACCGAAGAATCCCGCGCGCGGGTCATAGGCGCGAGGCGTGTAGTTGCTGTCCGGCAGTTCCACGAACGAGGTGTGGACGCGAATACTCGCCGCTTCCCCGGCTGCCGCCACGCTGCTGACGCCCTCGAAGAATGCGCCGCCGCCGCCGCGACCTCCGCCGCCGCCACCGCCCGGCTGCGAGATGAAGGTCAGTTCAGCCTCCATCTCGGTGTTCTTCGGGAAGTTCAACGTCATCGGCATGTAGATCGAGCTGCGCGTGTTGTCGAGCCGGTACGACCCCATGCGTTGCCCGAGGTTGTTGGCGTCGCGCAGCAGGAAATCGGTCATGTCGACCACTACACGACGGCCGACGTCACATTCCGCTGCGACCTGGAAGCCCCACAGGATCGACCGCGCGAACGCATCTCGCACCGCCTTCACCTCGGCCGGGTTCGCACTCGAGGAGCGATAGTCGTAGTTAGGCTGCACCATCATCACTTTCGGTCCCACTCGCTCGAACTTGACGATGCGCGAACCCTGGAGCCCGCCCCGGTCGATCCCGATGTCATTCGACCCGAGGCCCGCCCCCAGGCCCATCATGTGCAGTACCTCGGTGTTCAGCCTCGGCACTACCATGAACAATTGGCCCGCCGCCGAATCCCAGTAGAGCGGGAAGAACCCGTCGAGCTTCTGCATCGACGTGGTTCGGTCCTCGATGGTCCGGAGCGCACCCGTTCCGCCGCCCCGACCCTGCGCATCCAGAACGGCAGGACCGGTCAGTAGTGCGAAGGCGACCGTGGCGCAGGCAAGGCGGATACCGTGGGAAAATGGAGCAGCGGACATGACAACCCTCCGTGGGGACATCGATCAGAACAGCCGGCGTTTTCCGTGGTGAAAAGTGAATCGGCGTCAGACCGAATCGCAAACGATTCGTACCGGAATCGTTGCACAATTCGCTGTCGAGCGGTCACGTTTCGTGCGTCGCCGGACCGAATCCCCGAATGTCCTTTCGCCTGATCGCCGTTCTCACCGGCAGTTACCTGCTCGGCTGCTTCCTTTCCGCGTATTACGTCGCCCGCTGGCGTCACGGCGTCGATATTCGCGCGTCGGGCAGCGGGAACGCAGGCGCTCGTAACATGGCCCGCGTCCATGGCCTGTTCGACGCGGGGCTGACGCTCTTCCTCGACGCAACCAAGGGCGCGATCGCCGTCGTGGCCGGGGCGTGGCTGGTCGGTCCCGAGTGGGCCGGCGCCTTGGCGCTGACCGCCGCGATTGTCGGACACATCTGGCCGGTTCAGCTCTCGTTCCATGGCGGCAAGGGCGCGGCCACGGGTTTGGGCGGCATGCTGTTCATCGACCCAGTGGCCTGTTTGGCACTCCTCGGCGTCGGGGCGGTCGCGTTTGCGCTGACGACAGACTTCTTCAAGAGCGGGTTGATCGCTATCGGCCTGGCCGCCCCCATGCTCTACGTCTACCGGCACGATGCGGCGACGGTGGGCGTGGTCGCCCTGGCGTCATTTCTCTGCCTGGTGATCAATCACCCCGTGCTCGACATGCCGCGCCAGCCTCGCGCACCAGCCTGAATCAGTCGTCGGCCCGCTTGTGCGCCAGGATCAGGATCCGTTTCCATCCCAGCACAACACCGGTCACGGTCATCACCGCCAGCATCGCGCTGCCGGACGCCATGATGGCCATCCCTGTGGCGCCGAACAGTTCTCCCGTGTGGAGGTGCTCGACGGCGGCCAGGGCGCGGTCGGCGCGATTGCCCTCTCGCTTTGGCCGCAACTCCACCACCTCGGCGGTGGAGCGATTCAGGTATGTCGTGTCCGACGCGCTGATCACGGCAACCGCGTTTGCCGGTGCGGCGCGATACGGCGTTGGCTGATCGCCTGCCAGGCGATAGACCGGACCGGGGACGAAAAGGAGCAACCCGGTGATAGTCATCGAGAGCGCTGGTACCAGGAACCAGAGGCCGCTCGCGTTATGCAGGTCCCACGAAACGCGATACACGGAACCCCGCCAACGCGTGAACTTCCAGTGTTTCTTTCGCCACCAGAGCCAGAGTCCCGTCAGTGCCAGTAGCAGAGCCTCCGCGGTCGCCACGGTGACGATCAACCGTCCGCGTTGACCCAGGAACAGGTTCACGTGCAGCCGTCGCATGACGGCACTGAAATTCTCGAACGAGATCGTGTTCAACTGGCGGAAGCGAATCACCGATCCGTTCGCCGGATCGACGAATGCGCGCGACCGATCGTTCAGCGTCGCGACGATCGCCCTGCCGCTGTCGAGGGCGACGCTCGTCACGCGCCGCGGCGCATACTGCTGTTCCAGTGCGCCGATGATCGCGGGCACGCCGGCCGTGACCGCCACGCCTGACGCTTCGGGCACCGGGATCAGTAGTTGTTCGAGCGGCACCTGCACGACGATCCAGGCGCCCGTGGCCGACGCAACGGCAATGACGATCGCGCCCGTCAGGCCAAGAATGAGGTGAAGCCAAAGAAGGAGACCGCGGAAGGTCATCGAGAACAGGAAGTCGATGCGGATGAGGGAAC
>CAMPKM010000118.1 GCA_946887155.1 uncultured Gemmatimonadota bacterium | reverse complement strand
GCTCTCGAAGGCCGGTGGCGGCACGTTCACCGCGGCCGACCTGGACGAGTTCCAGGTCGAGTGGCAGGAGCCGATCAAGACCACGTACCGCGGCTGGACGGTCTACGAGATGCCGCCCCAGGGCCAGGGCATCGCGGCACTCATGATGCTCAACATCATGGAAAAGTACCCGTTAGGCGAGTGGGGCTTCTACGATCCCCGCGGGCTCCATGTGATGATCGAGGCCAAGAAGCTCGCTTACGCCGACATGCTGCGCTACGTCGGCGACCCGAAGTTCAGCACGGTGCCGGTGGCACAGATGCTGTCCAGCGAACATGCGGCGTCACGCGCGGCGCTGCTGGACATGAAGAAAGCCGCCTGCGACGTGATGCCGGCGGAGATCGCCGGCCTCGAATCCGCGCACGGCGGCGACACGATCTACCTCACCGTGATCGACGCCGAGGGGAACATCGTCTCGTTCATCCAGAGTACTTACTCTGCTTTTGGTAGCGGGCTGGTGCCGCCGAAAGCCGGCTTCGCGATGCACAACCGCGGGGCGCTCTTCACCATCGAACCGAACCGGCCGAACACCCTGGCACCGCGCAAGCGCCCGCTGCACACAATCATCCCCGCGTTCATGGAAAAGGACGGCACGCGTATCGGATTCGGCATCATGGGCGGCTGGACGCAATCGCAGGCGCACGCCCAGTTCGTCTCGAACATCGCCGACCACGGCATGACGATCCAGCAGGCACTCGAAGCTGGACGATTCGTCAAGAATTCATTCCGTGGGTGCGATGTAAACCTTGAAGTGCTGGTTCCCGAGTCGGCCCGTGAGGCGCTCAAGGCGTTAGGCCATGAGGTGCGCGTCGTACCGGCAAGGACCGACACGTTCGGGCGAGGCCAGGTGGTGATGAGCACGCCCAATGGAGTGCACTTCGGGGCCAGCGAGCCAAGGCACGATGGTGCCGCTATCCCTCAAGGCTCGATAAGAAAACAGGATGTTCGCAGGTAGAGCTGAACACGGGCTACGCCGGTGACACAGAAAGACACTGATTTGAGCAACCGAAGAAGGGCTGCTCCGTGAGCAATCCCTTTACGCTGCTGCGTTCAGCCCTTCTTCGGTTGCTCAATCGGTGTCAATCAGTGCAATCGCCGTAATCCGTGTTCTGCCCTACCCGAGAAATCGCAGTTAAAAAAATCGTGGGTTAACGACGTTATTGAAGATGGACCCAAAGGTGTACGTGATCCCGAAGAACGCGTTGTACTCGTAGCCCGTCAGCAACGCCCGTCGTCGTAACAGCACGTCGGCCTGGTCTTGTTCGCCTTTAGGCAGGTAGACCTGGTCGTGGATCCAGCTGTATCGCCCGCCAAAGCGCACGCTGAAGCCTCGGAAGAGCCGCACGCTCAGGTTTCCCGACAGATTGGTGCTGCGCTTGCCCGGGTCGTTCACGTACCGCCGGTGTTCGAACCGGATGTTGCTGTCGCCCCAGGGCTGACGCGTCGCGTACTCGACGGCCGCCAGCGCCAGCGGGAAGGTTTCGCGCACCTTGTCGAAGATCGTCGTGTCCTCGTAGATGAACGCATCGACACCGACGCCGAGCTGGAGCGCGAGATACCGCCGAGTCGACTCCCCATAGTCAAAGACGTTGTACTCGATGGCTGGGGTGAACTCCGTCCGCAGCTTCTGGTTGCGGAAGGTCTCGGAACCGATCGACCCGCGAACGCCCGCGGACAGGTGATTCGTCAGGCTTTTTACCAGCAACAGATTATTTCGCCAACTGCGCTGGTTGTTGGTGAAAGTCTCGCTGGAGATCACGTTCCCCAGGCTGTCGAACTCCTCGTCGGTAATGCGATCGTTCGAAAAGTTGTACGACGACTCCAGCTCCAGTTTCCATTCCGCGGTGGTCCGGTTGGCGCTGATCTCCACGTCGAGCTCGCGGGAGCGTTCACTGCGTTCGCCGCCCAGGTCACCGCTGAGGTCGACCTCGAACACCCAGGCATTCCAGGGATCCCGGGATGGCAGCGTTTGCGTCCCGCCCGCGTCATCCGTCGCGCGCGACATCGAAATACGCAGTGACTGCGCCGCGACCGTGCGAGCGACAAAAGGAACCAGGCCGAGCGACAGCGTGCGCGTCAGGCCGGATCGTTCCTCGTCCTGCGTGGTTGTTGGGTTGGTCGCGAAGAAAAGGGTATCCGAGCGGCCCGCGAATGCGCGTTGGCCGATGAAAGCCAGTGTGTAGGTCTCACTGTTGCCCGCGCCATCCTGCTGGGTGACCAGTATGTGTACATCCGCCACGGTGCGATCCCGCACCCAGTTGACGTAGGCGATCTCCGTGCGCACGAACTCGGAATCACATTCGTCGCAATCGAGGAAGACCGATAAGGTCTGAATTGATTGGGTTGAAGGATTCTGCGCATGCACCTCGGCCGTGGTTAAGAACGAAACGATGCCCAACAGAGACCACACGCCTGGACCTGACGCCATCACCACCTCCTTAAGAACGATTTTCGTTGAGAACGATCGCCACTGAAAAGCAGAACACGGACTTCACGGATGACATGATTTACACCGATTTGAGCAGGCGAGTACGGCCCTCGTACGCTGGCGCGAAATACCAGACCCCTGTGGCCGTACTCGCCTGCTCAATCAGTGTTGATCCGTGCCACCCCGTGCAGCCCGTGTTCGGCTTTTACTGCGGTAATCTTTTCTAACCGCGGAGATCGTTCTAATAGCGGTTCATGATCGCACTCTGCAACGCCTGCAGGCGATCGGGACTCCCCACGAACAGGTTTTGCGGGACGGCGCGGTATTGGAGGATCTCAGAGTAGATCTGCGCCTGCTCGTATTTGTTAACCCCCAATCCGGCCAGATACTGTAATCGGAGGTTACGGTCCCGGTTTACCTGGGCGTCCACCAGCCACGGCTGGAGTTGTGGGCCCTGCGCCGCGAACGTGGACAGCAGGTCGATGCCGTTGTAGAAGCCGATCTCCGACAGCGATTGCGCGACGACCGCGAATCGCGGATCGGCCAGCCGTTGCTCGATCAGGTCGACGTCGATCTTCGCGTCGCCATTCTGGCCGAGCAGGACGACATCGTATCCCCCGCCCTGGTGCGTGTTGCCGAAGATCATGCCATTCGGGAATACCTCGAGGAACGTGGCGATTTCGCTCTTCACGGCCTGCGTGCCGCTCTCGTAGAGCTGCACGAACACCGTGATCACGCCACCCGGATTCAGGTGGTCCTTGATGGTCTGGAAGAACTCGCGCGTATACAGCGTGGCCGCGCCCTTCACCCAGGGGTCGAAGGGGTCGGACGTGATCGCGTCGAACTTCCGGCGGCTGGTCAACAGGTAGTGCCGTGCATCGTCGATCTGGACGTGCACCTTTGGATTACGCACGACGTCGTAATTGTGCTCGGAGAAATATGTGGACACGACCTCCGGCACCAGCGGCTCGATCTCGGCGATCACCACGCTATCCACGATCGGGCTGATGCTCACCGCTCCCGCCGTGACACCGGCGCCGCAGCCGATGACCAGCACGCTGCGCGGGTTCGCGGGCACGAGCGTCGTTAGGTGGCCGAGCATGCGCTGCAGCCGCATGTCCTGCGGCAGGCTGGATGCCTGTACCTTGCCGGCGTTGTGATAGTTGAGCGCGCCGCTCGCCTCGCGTGACACCGCCATCGAGGAATTCATCCCTTCACCGACGTAGATGAACTCGCCGTGGCTACCGCGCCAGGTCACACCGTACCGGCCATACGCGACCAGCAGCGCGGGGATCTGGGGCACCGACGCAACCAGCAACGCGGTCAGCGCGATGGTGATCATGCCGTACAGTCCCCCGCGCGGCGACATCTGCAACTTCCCCGACTCGCGCGACCATTCCATCGTGAACATCAGCAGCGCGCTGATCGCCGCGATGATCATCAGCGCCCGCTGGCTGTTCTGCGTGCCCAGCGACGCCAGCGCCACCAGGCTCGCCAGCACGGCGCCGAAAATCGCGCCGACCGTGTTCGCGGCATACACCGAGCCCACCAGCCGTCCCGGGTCCTGGTCTTTCTGGGCGACCGCCGCCAACGCCAGCGGGAAGCTCATCCCCCACAGGAATGCGCCGGGAAGGACGACCCATAACGCGCGAATGAGGTCGATCTGGAACGTGGCCATCGGATCCGGCGCCAGGGCCGGGTTCACCGGCCAGTTAGGCAGCGCCACCATCTGCGAATACGCCGCCCAGGCCAGCGCGACCACGAGCAGCAGTTGCGTCCACCCCAACGCGTGCCGCGGGTTCTTCAGGTTCTTCGCCAGCGCCGCGCCCACGCTGCTTCCCCCGCCCAGCCCCATCAGGAACGCCGCCAGGATGAGGGAGAACGTGTAGACCGTGCCGCCTAACAACAGCGTGAGGAGCCGCGACCAGATGACCTGGGCGCCCAGCGCAGTCATGCCCGAGAGCCCGATGGTGACGAGCACCGGCCAGGATCCCGGGGGGACCACCGCGGTTGGCGCGTTCGAATCGCTCACCGGCGGCGTATGCGGTGCACCCCGCGCATACAGGAACGCCAGCCCGGCGACACCGAAGTTGATCGCCGCCGCCACGAACGTCGCGAACGACACGTCGTGACTCCGCAGCAGGTAGAAACCGGCCAGCAACGTCCCGAACACCGCGCCGACGATGTTGCCGCCGTAGAAGAAGCCGAGCCACGACACGCCACTCGGCGTGGCCGTGACGTACCGCGCAATCGCCGGCAGCGTGGCGCCCATGAGCAGCGTGGGCGGCAACAACACGAGGGCCGCGATCAGGCCGCGCACGAGCAACCCGACGAAACCCGGTCCGCCGATCGTGGTGTACAGCCCTCCCGCATACGGCAGGATGAACAGGATGAGGATGCCCGCGACACCAATCCCGGCTTCGAGTTGGGCATACACGCGGACCGGATGCCTGGACGTCGACACGAACTTCGGCAGCAGCAGCGAACCGAGGCACATCCCGCCCATGAAGGTGCCGAGCAGCACACCTAACGAGATGGCGCTCGAGCCGAGGCTGAGCGAGAGCATCTGGAACCAGACGACTTCGTAGATCAGCGCCGCGGCGCCGCTCCCCACGAACAGCAGGATCAGCGCGGGCAGGAACGGCGCGGTGGGAACCGTGGACGGCGCAACGGTTTGGCTTGAGGCGGTGGCCATTTAGGGGGGTGAAAAAGACTGGGGAATATGCTTTCCGGGACGGGCCGGGCACAGGTGGCCCTGCAATGCCGTCGCGGACTTACGTCGTGAGGCCATCGGGTGTTGGACGGACCGGGCCCCGCCGTGCGTCAGCCGGCCCGTGCGGCCTCGAGCGCGTCGATCAACTCCTGAATCGCCACGGGCTTCCTGAGCACGCGGACGACTCCCTCCCCCGGTGTCAAGGCGAGGGCCTCCGGCGGTGCGTACGCCGTCATCAGGACCGAACGCGCCGTCGGTTGCCGCGACCGGATGGCCCGCCAGGCATCGACGCCATTCATGCGCGACATCCGCACGTCCATCAGGTACAGGTCGACGTCATCCTGTTCGCTCAGCGAAACGGCCTCGTCGCCGTCATAGGTCGCCAGCGTTTCCCAGCCGTGCAATTCCAGGATGTCGCGCAACGTACTGACCATGTCACGGTCGTCGTCCACGATAGCGACGCGTTTGCGACCGCTCACGCAGGTCCTGCCGCCGGTACTTCGAGCGTGAACACCGCGCCGCCATCGGGATGGTTCGCTACCGTGAGCGATCCTTCGTTGGCGAACGCCAGTGACCGCGACACCGAAAGGCCGAGGCCAATCCCGCGCGCTTTCGTCGTGAACAATGGTTCGAAAATCTTGTCGGTGAGTTCCACTGGGACGCCGGGACCTGTATCTCGCACGTCGATGCGAATACGACCAGCACCATTACGGGCGCGGACGCTGAGGGTTCCAGTATTCTGGCCGATGGACTGGGCGCCGTTGGTCAGCAGGTTCACCAGGATCTGGCCGATCTGGTCCGGATCGACGTGCATCGGCGGCAACTGGTCTTCCACCATGACGTCCAGGCTGACGTGGGCCGGCATCGTGACGCGCTCGATCTGCTCGCTGAGAAAAGGCTGGACGTTCACGAGCTTTCGCTGCGGCGATTGGTTTCGCGTCGAGTCGAGCAGGTCCGTGACGATGCGTTCCGACAACTGGATCTGGGCACGCAACAGGTTCAGGTACTGGTGCGCCTTGGGTGACGACGCGTCCATCGCGCGCTCGAGCAGGTACACCGAGTTGGACATCACGCCGAGCGGATTCCGCAGCTCATGGCCCACGCTGCTCGCCAGCTGCCCGATCGTTGCCAGGCGTTCCTTGCGGACCAGTTCATCCTGCGTTTCCCGCAGCCGCGTCATCGCGTTCTGCAGGTCGGCGGTGCGGTCGGTGATCCGGCGTTCCAGTTCGTCACGCGCTTCGCTCACCCGTCCCGCCATGGTCGAGAAGGAACGTGCCAGCCGGCCGATTTCATCCTGCCGGGCCGTTTCGGTCGGACGCCGACCGAGATCGCCGGCGGCGATGAATTCGGCGGTCCTGGTCAGGTCGGCCAGCGCGCTGGTTACGTCCCGGCTGAGAAAGATGCCGGCCAGCAACGCCAGCAGCACGACCGCGAGCGCCACCAGCAGCGACTGCCAGGACAGGAGACTGATCGGGCGCAGGATGTGCGCGTTAGGGTACTCCAGGTAAAACGCCCACGGCGTTCCCGGAATGACCGATCGCACGCTGGTGTGCTGCACCTGTGCCTGACGAGTCCGCGCCGAGTCCCGGATGACCGGTTCCCGAACCGAGTCGGTGACCTCCACGACGGCGCTGCCGTCGGCGTTTCCGATCAGGACGATCGCGCTGTCCCCGATGAGGTCGCCCACGGTCCGGAGCGACTGCGTCACGCGCGGGATGCGACGCCACTGTAACAACTGCCCCACGACCCGGCCGCTATCCCTGACCGGGACGGCCATGGACCATTCGAGCACGCCGTTCACGAGACGGAAGGGGGAAACCCTCGCGCTGTCGACCGCGGTGAATTCGCCGATCGGTTCCTCTCGTGCCAGCTCCGGCGCGACACCGTCGACCTGGCGGCCGTGGACGTCCACCAGCGCGACCGTCACCTGCGAGTTGGTGTCGGGGCGCAAGCGCCGCAATAGGGCCTGCGCCGTGTCAGGGAGCGGCTTTCCGGGATTGCGAAAGGCCTGGATGATCGCCGGGTGCTCCGCAATCGCGACGCTTCGCTCCTTCAGCACGCCGATACCGTTGCCGGCGACGTCGCCGACGGTTTCGGCCGCATGCGTCAACCGGTCGGTGGCCACCTCGATCGCCGAGCGGCGCGCGGCGCCGTACGCGAGGGCCGCGAGCGTCACGACCGCCCCGATCAGGATCAGGGCCATGACCGCCGGGACTCTCCAGCGCAGCGAGAAGCGATCGATCATCGTGAGTCCGGTTCCATCTCAGTAGGGCAAGTTGACACCCGGAGGCCTCGGCGCCATACCCCTTAAGGGTAGGGTCAGTCGGGGGACGAGGGTAGGATGGGTACGGATTGGCGAGGATTGCTACGGATTGACGCGGTAGATCAACAGCCGGAGAAGCGAGTCTCCGCGAATTTGGCGAATCTACGCGGATTTTTGGTGTGAACTTCAGTTCGCGCGAAGAACGACATGCTTTTACCTATGTCCGATCCGGACCGAAGTAACTGAGGGAACAGATCCGCGTTGATTCGCCAAATCCGCGTTGACTCGGTCCTCCGTTGACCAAGACTGCAGACACCACCGGATGCGGGCTGGATTGACGCCGCAGGTCAACTGACTGAACATCGAGTCTCCGCGGATTTGGCGAATCTACGCGGATTTTTGGTGTGAACTTCAGTTCGCGCGAAGAACGA
>CAMPKM010000117.1 GCA_946887155.1 uncultured Gemmatimonadota bacterium | reverse complement strand
CCGCTGGCGGGTTCGTCGAGCAGTAAGATGGGCGGGTCGTGCACGAGCACGCGCATCCCGAAGCCGCGGGCGCGCCGGGCGACCTCACCGCCAATGCGGCCGGCGCCGACCAACCCGAGCGTCTTTCCATGGAGCTCGGTGCCGGTGAAGCTCTTCTTGTCCCACTCGCCTGCTTTCATCGAGCGATCCGCGCCAGGCACCTTGCGCGCGAGGGCGAGCAGGAGTGCCATGGTGAGTTCGGCGGCAGAGATCGTGTTGCCTTCCGGCGCCGTCAGTACGGGAATCCCGCGCTCCGTGGCGGCGTCGACGTCGATCGTATCCACGCCGACACCGGCCCGGCCAATGGCCTTCAGGCGGTCGGCGCGTGCCAGCGATTCCCGCGTTATGCGCGTGGCGCTGCGAACCAGCACCGCGTCGGCGTCGGCAATCGCCGACGCCAGGTCATCGCCCTTCAGGCCGGGCCTGTTGACCAGCTCGAAACGCGGGTCATCACGCAGCGGCGCCAGGCCATCGAGCGAAATGGCGTCCGCCACGAGAACGCGGAACGGCGTGCTCATGAAGCCAGGACCTCATCCAGCACACCGAGCAGGACCTCGAGTTCTTCGAGTGTGTGTTCACCCATGTGCCCGATACGAATCATCGCGTCCTTTGCATCGCCATACCCGGGCGTAATGACAAAACCCTTTGCCTTCATGGCGGACACGATCTGCGGTCCGGTGCGGCCCGCGGGTGCGGAGATACAGGTGACGGCAGGTGACCGGTAACCCTCAGGCGCGAGGACCTTGATGTCGCGTCCCTTTGCGCGTTGCTCATCTACCCACCCCCAGGTGCGCGTTGCCATTTCGGCGTGCCGCGCCCAGCGGGCTTCGATGCCCTCCTTCATCATGGACTCGAGCTGGGCATCGAGCGCGTACAGCAACGACACGCCGGGCGTATTCGGCGACTGGTGTTTCTTCCACGACGCGTGGATCTCGACCAGGTCGAAGTAGATCCCGCGCATGGTGCTCGCCTGCGACCGCTCGAGAATCCTGGCGTTGGCGGTACAGAAGGCGAGTCCTGGCGGGAGCGCAAATGCCTTCTGCGATCCGGTGAGCACGTAGTCGAGGTTCCAGGCCCCGCACTCGATAGGCGCGGCGGCCATGCTCGACACCGTGTCGATCACGACCACGATGTCGCCAGCGTCGTGCGCAACCTGCGTCAGCTCCCTGATGGGATTGAGCACACCGGTCGACGTTTCCGAATGGACCATGCTCACGACATCGTAGGTGTTCTTCTTCAATGCATCCGCCAGCATCTCCGGCATGTGCGCCGAGCCGAATTCGACTTCGAGCTTGTCGCACGGGATGCCGGAGTTCACGGCCGCCTTGTGAAAACGCTTGCTGAAGGCGCCATTGATGAGGCACAGCAGACGCTTCTGCACGGTGTTTCGGACGCCACCCTCCATCAGGCCGGTCGCGGACGACGTGACCGTGAAAACCGGTTCCGTCGTCCGGAACACCGTCTGCAGGCGCTCGTCGATGCGCGTCATGATGGCTTCGATTTCGGAGCCGCGATGACTGATCATCGGTCGCGTCATGGCCGCGAGGATTTCCGGCTTTACTTCGGTGGGGCCGGGGAGGAAGAACTTTCCGAATGACATGGTTGTCGGATGGCTGATGACGGATGGCGATCGTGACTGGTCGACCTGGTACTGCGGAAAGGTGAATTACGCTGAAGGCCGCTCCGCTGCAACCGAGAGTCCGGCCGCCACGCCTTCAGCCATCCCGGCTCGCTCAGATGTGAACTGCTCTCCCAAGCACCGCCAACGCTGCCTCCTTCGTTGCTTCCGACAGCGTCGGGTGAGCGTGCACCGTGATCCCGATGTCCTCGGACGCCGCCCGATACTCGAACGCCAGCACGACTTCGCTGATCAGTTCCGATACGTTCGGGCCGATCATGTGACAGCCGAGCAGTTCGTCGGTGCGCGCATCGGCGATGAATTTCACGAGGCCCGCCGTATCGCCCATGGTTCGCGCGCGTCCGTTGGCGGTGAAGGGAAATTTTCCCACCTTGTACTCGCGGCCGGATTCCTTCACCTCGCGTTCCGACAGTCCGACCGTCGCGATCTCGGGCCAGGTGTACACCACCGACGGGATCGAGTGGTAGTGCATGCGGGCCTGGTGACCGGCGATGACTTCCGCGGCAATGACGCCTTCTTCCTCCGCCTTGTGCGCGAGCAGCTTGCCGCCGACGGCGTCACCGATCGCGAAGACGTTGGGGAGGTTGGTACGCAGCTGGTCGTCAACCTTGATCTCACCCCGCGATCCGAGCGCCAGGCCCAGGGCGGCGGCGTCGATCCCCGACAGCGAAGGCTTGCGGCCGACCGCCACGAGAACGTGAGAGGCTTCGAGCGTCCGCGACTGGCCGTCACGCTCGATCGAGATCGTGACGCGATCGTCGGCGATTTCGGCGCCCGTCACCTTCGTACCGACATGCATTTCCAGACCCTGACGACGGAAGACGCGGTCCGCTTCCTTCACGACATCGTCATCGGTTCCGGGCAGGATGCCCGGCATGAGTTCGACGACGGAGACCTTTGCGCCAAGCCGTCGCCACACGGAACCGAGTTCGAGCCCGATGACGCCTCCGCCGATAACGACGAGGTGCGACGGGACTTCCGGAATCACGAGCGTGCCCGTGTTCGAAAGCACCCGTTTCTCGTCGAACGGAAGGAACGGGAGCTGAACCGGAACCGAGCCCGTGGCGATGATGACGTGGCGGGCCTGCACTTGCGTGCTGCTTCCGTCGGTCAAGGCGACATCGACAACGTTACCGGGCTGCAGCGTACCGAATCCTTTCAGCCAGGTGATCTTGTGCTTCCTGAAGAGGAATTCGACGCCACGAGTATTGGCGGTAACGACGTCATCCTTTCGCCGCAGCATCTGGTGCAGGTCGAGCCGGACCGAGTCGAACCCGATACCGTGCTCGTGCGCATGAAGTCGGGAGAATTCGAAGTGTTCCGACGACTGCAGGAGTGCTTTTGAGGGGATGCAACCAACGTTGACGCAGGTGCCACCCAGCGTTGGCGATGACTCGACGCAGACGGTGTTGAGTCCGAGTTGGGCAGCCCTGATGGCGGCGACGTAACCGCCGGGTCCCCCTCCGATGATGACGACATCGGAGGTGTGCGGCTCAGACGACATCGACGGGTGAGTGAGGGCGGGGAATCAGGAGAAGGACGGGGGACAAAAATTAGCGGGTGTGACCGCCGAAGGCGACCACACCCGCTCCCCCACCGCGTGGAACGCGGTGCCCCAACAGTTACGCCGCCCGCGAAACCTTCTCGACGCGAGTGGCGGTGAATTGTCCGGTGCGCAACGTCTCGCGCCAATTATGCCGGCGCGTGTGAAAAGTTCCCGTGAGCCGGCCCGGCTCGTACGTGCCTTCGAGCACCGTGACGACCATAGCGCCCTGGCCTGGATCGAAGTAGGGCCCGATCAGGGCAACGAATGCACGATCACTGGCTTCGAGCAGGCGCATGCCCGCGGCAATGCCGGCCGGTGTCGTGTAGAGAAACACCTGTCCTGGGACCCTATGGTCCAACCCCTCGCGTTCGAGGTTGAAGGACTCCGCGCCGCCGCGGTTGTCCGTCAGTCGGCCGCGCCACGAACCGGCCAGCGCCGCGACCACCTGCTGGGTGGTCGTTTCGTCGTGTGCTACCGGGATGGGCGTCGGATTCACAGTCGTTGTCATGGCTCAGCTCCGTCGGCACTCACTACGAACGTGCTTCAGGAAAGTGTCAGCTTTCTCGTTAAGCGCGATTCCCGCTGCGCCTGCACCTGACGTGCGATCGCTTGCGCTTTCGAACATTTGGATACCTGATCAGCGAAAATGGTTTACTTGAACGACGATTTCTGCTGTGACCATGTACGATTTTCACTGTAACCCTGTACACGGATCACGCGGATTTCATAGATAAAGACGGATCAGGACGAGGTTTGTTAAGATCGGCCATCCTTCCCTCGCAGGGGATGTCATGAAGTTGTGAATGGCCGCAAAAAAGGGCCGATCCCATGGGACCGGCCCTGACCGGGGTGACGCGCGGTCCGTCAGTCGATGACCATGAGCGCCGGGTCTTCCATCAACTCCTTTACCCTAACGAGGAAAAGCACCGCCTGCTGGCCGTCGATGATCCGGTGGTCGTACGAGAGCGCGACATACATCATCGGCCGGACCTCGACCTTGCCGTCGATGACGACGGCGCGATCCTGGGTCTTGTGCAGGCCGAGGATGCCCACTTGAGGAAAGTTGATGATCGGCGTAGACAGCAGTGAGCCGAAGACGCCGCCATTGGTGATGGTGAACGTGCCACCGGTGAGGTCATCCATCACGAGCTTGCCGTCGCGCGCCTTCTTCGCGATGCCCACGATGTCGCGGGCGATCTGGATCATGCCCTTGCTGTCGGCATCCTTGATGTTAGGCACCACGAGCCCGGCATCGGACGCGACAGCGATGCCCATGTTCACATAGTGGTGGTAGACGATGTGGTCGCCATCGATGCGGGCGTTCACCATCGGGAACTGCTTGAGCGCCATGCATGCCGCGCGGACGAAGAACGGCATGAACGACAGGCGCACTCCCTGTTCCTTCTCGATCCGTTCCTTCACGCGCGCCCTGAGCGACTCGACCCCCGAGATGTCGATCTCGTTGAACGTCGTCAGGTGAGCCGTCGCGTGTTGCGATTCGAGCAGGTGTTCGGCGATGCGCTTGCGGCGCGTCGTCATTTTTTCGCGCGTCTCGCGGCTGCCGGGAGGGGCGGCGGCCGCCGACACCGGCTGTGGTCTTGCCGGTGCTGGGGACGCTGGAGCAGCCGCGGGAGCAGTTGGAGCAGTTGGAGCAGTTGGAGCGGGTGGAGTGGGTGGAGCGGGTGGAACCGCGGCGGACGCGGGCGCTCCACGTGATGCGACATGCTCTACGACATCCGGCTTGCTCACAACGCCACCGCGTCCCGTTCCCGGCACGGCGGTGAGGTCCACGTTTTCGTCCGTTGCCATGCGTTTGGCAGCGGGCGAAGCACGAACCTCCAGCGGCGGTGCTGCAGGCTGAGCAGCCGCCGGTGGCGGGGGAGCGGTCGCGAGCTCGGGTGCCTTGGCCGGCGCGGCAGGTTCGGCGGCCGGGGCCGGCGCTGCTGCAGGCGCCTTGCCGCCACCAGTCGCCGTTTCATCGAGCTCGCCAAGAACAGCGCCGAGTCCAACGACATCGCCTTCCTGGTGCGCACGCCTGACGAGTACTCCGCCCGTTGTCGCGGGCACCTCGACGGTTACCTTATCGGTTTCGAGCTCGACGATGGTTTCACCGGACGCTACCGCTTCTCCTTCCTGCTTCAGCCAGCGCGAAACGGTGGCTTCGACGATCGACTCACCGAGCGGTGGAACCTTGATCGAAATCATGCCGGGAAAGGGCGTTCGGGAACATGCTGCGACGTTGCGCGCCGGGTCGGCCGCGCGGGTGAATAATAACAGGAGACAGGGGTGCGAGCCCTCACGATAGACGCGCACGGTGGCCTTGAACAATTGAGGTTCCGCCACGACATCGCAGAGCCGGTGCTCGACGCCACGAACAACGTTCGCGTCCGGTTGCGGGCAGCGGCGCTGAACCACATCGACCTGTGGACCATCCGCGGTACGCCAAGCACCCGGATTACGCCGGCATGGATCCTCGGCGCCGACGGCATGGGAGTCGTCGACGCGATCGCTCCTGGCGTCACGAGGGTCGGCGTCGGCGACACGGTCCTCATCAATCCCGGAGTCAGCTGCCGCACCTGTGAGTATTGCCTCTCGGGCGATAACCCGCTGTGCCTGCGGTTCGGCGTACTCGGCGAGCACCTGCCCGGTACCTTGACTGACTTCATCGTGCTGCCCGAGGACAATGTTCGCGTCGTGCCCGCTGACACGTCGCCCGAAGCCGGCGCGGCGTTTTCGCTGGCAGCGCTCACCGCGTGGCGGATGTGCGTGTCGAAGGCAAAGGTCAATGAGACCGATGACGTGCTGGTCTGGGGTATCGGTGGCGGAGTTGCCCAGATGGCGCTGGCGATATGCAAAGCGCGAGGTGCGCGAGTATGGGTGACTTCGCGCAGCGACGAAAAGCTGGAACGGGCCCGGCTGCTCGGCGCGGACGTCCTGTTGCGCTACGGTCCGGGGATTGACATCGGCAAGGACGTTCGCGGCCGGACGGGGAAGCGCGGCGTCACGGTGGTCGTGGACACCGTCGGCACCGAGACGTGGAGCCAGTCGTTAGGCGCGCTGGGAAAGCGAGGGCGACTGGTGACCGCCGGCGGGACGTCCGGCCACGTGGTCGAAACCGACGTGCGCCGGCTTTTCTGGAACCAGTGGACGCTCATGGGCTCGACCATGGGCAGCGACGCGGAATACGACGCGGTGATCGCTGAATTCCTCGCCGGCAACCTGCGCCCGGTGGTAGACTCGGTGCACACGCTGGAGCATGCCGCGGACGCCATGGCACGGCTGGCCAGCGGTGCGCAGTTCGGCAAGGTCGTCGTGAGGATCAGCTAGCGCGCGGCTTGGCGTTTTCGACGATCCAGAATCCGCGCAATTCGGTTAGCGATAGAAGTTGGGTTGCGGAGGACCTCGCTTTCCCAAACGCGTACTACTCGCCAACCTGATTTCTTGAGACTCGAAGAGACTTCCGTATCCCTGGCGATGTTGCGTCGAAACTTGTCTCGCCACCAGGGATAGCGTTCGCCGCGAACGACGGCACGCAAGGCGATTTCGCCTCCTTCACGAAGGACGCGTCCGTGCCAGAAATCGCCATCAACAAAAATCGCGACTCGCAATCGAGGAAAGACAATGTCAGGCCGCCCGAACACATCGATTGCCTGAACCCGAAACCGGTAACCCGCTTTCCACAGCAATGATCGAAGCAACCGTTCCGCGCGGTTGTCAGACCGTCGGACTTGGGACATCATCATCGACGTCACCGCGGGGTCCCGCCTAACGTAACTCTTCCGTGGCGTTGGCCGCCCGGCGTAGAGGAACTTTACGTTCCGGGCTCGACGTACCAACTCTCTGCCTGCCGGTTCACGCGCCATCCGGGCGCGAGCTTACTCTCAATCTCTGACATCCATTCGATGAACGGCTTCGGAGCCAGGTCGAAATCGGTATCCTCTGCATGGTCTGAACGAAAGTGCGCCCGGTGACGCCCCGGCACGGCTACTGTTATCGGCGACATTGTCGCGAGGGCACGCAGTACCTTGTCAACAGAGGTCGGCGCCGAGACGGTCAGGGTCAGCTCGACCGACAGGTCGGGTGGGTAACGTTGCGACCACTGCGACGCGTCCTGCTGACCCCGACGATGGCCCGTTACCTTCGAACCAAAGCCGCTGGCGTTCCATTCAGCGAGATTCTTCGTTCCGAAAAAGTCGATCAATGCACCTTCGGCTACGTCTACGAGCGATGGATCCTCAACAAACGCGTACCGGCAACGCAGATCCGACTGAACGATTCCTTTTCGGTGTCGCAGCTTCCTGGCGTGCTCACGTAAGCGCTGTCCTATCGGACGAGCCGTTTTTCCTATGTACTTGGGTTCATTCCCCAGAAAGAGCTGATAAAAGCCAGGGTAGGGGGCATCTAGCGCCGATGACAGGGGCACTGCCGCAAGGCGATCAAGCTTATCGAGTAGCTGAGAGAGAATGGCTGGACCGACCTCGAAGCGAAAAACCAAGTCGTCGGGCTGATCGCGAATTGGTCTCACCGCGGCACGAGAACGCGCCTTGCTCTCCGCTACTTCAATCGACTCGTCTTCGTCAAGGGCGTCGATTACCTCTTGCGGTTCCGGTTCCTCGTTCTCACGTACCACTTGTTCCCGCCGCCCGCGCCGGCTCACGCTACTCGCTCACTGACCTTGGCACTACGTCCTTCTTCTTTGGCGGAAAGCAGTTGCGAAGCATGTTGCGCTACGG
>CAMPKM010000116.1 GCA_946887155.1 uncultured Gemmatimonadota bacterium | reverse complement strand
GCCGCGACGTTCGGCGGCACTGATCGTCGCACCTCCGTCACCGGACGCGGTGCGTCGGTGATGATCCGCATGATGATCTGCTGCGCCGACGCACCGGTATGCGGCGGGTTTCCCGTAAGCATCTCATACAGGACGCTCGCCAGCGAATACACGTCGGAGCGCCCGGTGATTTCCTTGTCGGCAGTCGCCTGTTCGGGCGACATGTAGTGCGGCGTACCTAACGACAGGCCGGTTTCGGTCATCCGACCACCCGCCGCGGCGCTCACTGCGAGCGCGATCCCGAAATCCGCCACCATCGGCCGGCCATCGTGCAGCAGGATATTCTCCGGCTTGATGTCGCGATGGATGACGCCGCGGCCGTGCGCGTAGTGCAGCGCATCGGCGACCTCGCGCGTGATTCGAACAGCTTCATCAACGCCGAGTTGGGTCTCTCGATCGAGCTTGTCCCGTAGCGTCTCCCCTTCGATGAAGGGCATGACGTAGTACAGAAAGCCATCCGCCGATCCCGAATCGAACAATGGCAGGATGTGCGGGTGCTGCAGACTGGCCGTGGTCCTGATCTCCACGACAAACCGCTCGGCACCCAGCACGGCCGCGAGCTCTGGCTTGAGGACCTTCACCGCAACCTGGCGGTCGTGTTTCAGGTCCTGCGCGAGGTAAACCGTTGCCATACCACCCGCGCCAAGGTGGCGTTCGATGCGGTACCGCCCATCCAGGGCTGCGTTGAGCCGGTCTGTTACCTCGTCCATGGACAGGAAAATGCGGGCCGGACCCTGCCGTGCGCGAGTACGAATCAGCGCGGCAGTTTGATCAGCGTCCTCTCATCGGCGCTCGATTCAGCGGAAACTCGCAGGTCCGCTACTGGCGGATGGCGCCCGGCGGCGTACGATGGAATCGTGTCGACGACCCCGGCCTTCCGACTGAGAGCCATCCTGCTGCTGGCGCTCGTGGCAGCGTTGCTCGTTCTTGCCTGGTCGGACCCGGTGCACGTCGCGGTGCTGCAGGTGTTCGAGGTCGCCAAAGGCATCATCGAGCAGCATCCACTGCTTGGCGCGGCGCTCTTCGTCGGCCTATCGGGGCTGGCCGCCATGCTGGCGTTCTTCTCGAGCGCGGTGCTCGTTCCGGCCGCGGTGTACGCCTGGGGGCCGGTTGGTTGCGCCGCTCTGCTGTGGGCCGGGTGGATGCTGGGTGGGCTGGCGTCGTACGGGCTGGCCTGGCGATTCGGTGAACCCGTCATGCGCTGGCTCGCCCCGGGGCGGGCGATCGATCGCTACCAGGCGAAGATCTGCGAGGAAGTCTCGTTCGGGTTCATCCTCCTGTTCCAGCTCGCGCTGCCGTCCGAGATCCCCGGCCTGGTCCTGGGCCTCGCCCGCTTTCCGCTCCAGCGCTATCTCGCGGCGCTGGCGATCGCCGAGCTGCCGTACGCGATCGTGACGACGCTCCTCGGGGCCAGTTTCGTCGCGCGCGATTTTCGACTGCTGCTCGCGTTAGGCGCCCTGGCCGCCGTCACCGCCGTGCTCCTGGGCCGGGCACTCCGCAAGCGGTTGCAGTCGTAGGCGCGGCCGCATTCGGGGACGAAACGGTCTGGCCGGTTGTGTCCCTCGGGCGCTACCTTCGCCGTTTCGCTCTCTCACCGGATGACCTCCTCCCCCATGATCAGGGTCCTGCGCACCTTCCTCCCCGCCCTCCTGCTACTGGCCGCGTGCGCTCCGCGCGGCGGTGTCAACACGGCGACAGGGAACGGCTACGACACGATCATCGAGAACGGACGCATCGTCGACGGAACCGGAGCGGCCTGGTACTACGGCGACCTCGCCATATCAGGCGATCGCATCGCCGCCATCGGGCCGCGCGGCACGTTCCGGACGGCGCGCGCCGGCACGCGCATCGACGCCACCGGACACGTCGTGGCGCCGGGATTCATCGACATCCAGGCGCATTCCATCGGCCACTACATGTACGGCGATGGGAAAGGGCTCTCGATGATCACGCAGGGCATTACCACCGCCATTCACGGCGAAGGGAGTTCGCTCGGTCCCATGAACGACAGCCTTCTGGCAGCGGAGGAGGACACGGCTACCCGACGCGTCCTTTCGGCCTTCACTGGACCGAACGGGTTTGCGAAATGGCTGGAATACATGGTGGGTCGGGGCACGGCGCAGAACGTTGGCTCCTTCATCGGCGACGCGACCGTGCGCGTGTACGCGAAGGGCACTGGTGAAGGGCGCCTGACGCCGGCCGAACTCGATACCATGCGCGCGATGGTCGCGCGCTCCATGCGCGATGGAGCCTTCGGCATCGCCAGCGCGCTGATCTACCCGCCGAACACGTACGCCAGCACCGAAGAGCTGATCGAAGCCGCCAAGGCAATGGCGCCGTATGGCGGCGTCTACATCACGCACATGCGATCGGAAGGCGACAAGCTGCTGGAAGCGATCGATGAAGCCATGCGCATCGGACGCGAAGGCGGTGTGCCGGTCGAGATCTTCCATCTCAAGGCCAGTGGCCCCCGCAACTGGCCCAGGATGCCGCAGGCCATCGCGAAAATCGACTCGGCGCGCGCGGCCGGTCAGGATGTCCAGGCGAACATGTACCTGTATCCCGCCGGCGGAAATTCCTTTGCCTCGTGCATCCCGCCGAAGTATGCCGCGGGCGGCCGGCTGATGGAGAACCTGAAAAACCCGTCGCTCCGTGCGACCATGGTAGCGGAGATGCACGCGAGGGACGCCGGTTATGAAAACCTCTGCGAGATCGCCACGCCCGAGAACGTGATGGTCATCGGCTTCCGCAAGGAGGCGAACCGGCGGTTCGAGGGGAAACGGCTGTCGGAGATCGCAAGCACATTAGGTAAGGACTGGGCCGAAGTGATCATCGACCTGAACGTGGACGAGGAACTCCAGCTCGGCGAGCTGCTGTTCCTGATGAGCGAAGAGAACATCCGGCTCCAGCTCCGCCAACCGTGGATCAAGTTTGGTACCGACGCCGGATCGCAGGATCCCGCCACCGCGCGGGGCATGACGCATCCGCGCGCCTACGGGAACTTTCCGCGTCTCTTCGCTCGTTATGTGCGCGAACAGCAGGTCATCCCGCTCGAGGACGCCGTGCGCAAGGCCAGCGCCGCCGTGGCCACGCGCCTGTCGATCACCGATCGCGGTGTGCTGAAGCAGGGCCTCAAGGCCGACGTCATCGTCTTTGATCCCAACACCATCACCGACAACGCCACGTTCGAGAATCCGCATCGGCTATCCACCGGAATCCGCGACGTCTTCGTGAACGGCGTGGCGGTGCTGCGAAATGGCCAGCATACCGGGGCGAAACCGGGCGTGGTGGTGCGAGGGCCGGGACATAGGCGCTAGGTGGAGTATGGGGCTTGATGGGGCACGGAGAATGGGGCACGGGGTTTGGGCGTTGTGGCCTCAGGCAGAATGATCACCTCACGTATAAAGCGATCTCGCGTCCTCACGTCCTCACGTGCTAACGATCTCACGTCCTCACGACCTCACGTCCTCACGTCCTCACGTCCTCACGCACCCATGGCGATCAAACAACTGACCGACGAACAGGTCGCGACGTGGTCCCGTCTCGAGAAGGATCAGTGGTGGTACGACAACGTCTATCGCGGCGACATGCCGCAGTTGACCCTTCGTGCCGCCGTGACCGGATTCCTGCTCGGCGGCGTCCTGTCGGCGACCGCGCTGTATATCGCGGGCAAGACCGGAATCACCATCGGGGTCGGCCTCACGTCCGTCATCCTGGCCTTCGCGATCTTCCGCATCATGTCGCGCTCGGGAATGATCGACGACTTCACCATCCTCGAGAACAACTGCACGCAGTCCATCGCCACCGCGTCCGGCTACATGGTGACGCCGATCGTGTCCGGGCTCGCGGCCTACATGATGGTCACGAACACCATCGTGCCGTGGTGGCAACTGATGATCTTCAACGTGATCATCTCCAGTATCGGCGTGCTGGTCGCGTTCCCCATGAAGCGCCGGTTCATCAACGAGGACCAGCTTCCGTTCCCGGAAGGGCGCGCTGCCGGCGTGGTGCTCGACGCGTTGTACACCGGCCAGGCAGATGCCGGTATGTTCCGGGCGAAGCTGTTAGGCATCGTCGCCGGCTTTACGGCCTTGTACCAGTTCATCTCCAGCGACGGCTGGATGCGGCTGTTGCAGTTCAGGATTCTCCGCATGGACCGGTGGGCCGGGATGGCCGAGCCATGGCACTGGCAGGAGCGATTCGACCAGTACTACTACAACGCCGCCGCCAGTCTGAACCTCTGGATTCCCAGGATCCTCGGCACCGATGTTCGCCAGCTTGGCCTGCGACTCACGCTGGACGCGGCGATGCTGGGCGTCGGTGGCCTCATGGGCATTCGGGTCGCGACGAGCGTGCTGCTTGGTGCGCTGGTCAACTTTGCCGTGCTGGCGCCCATCATGATCCAGCGTGGCGACATCCGTTCCTACACGGCGCCCGACGGTACGCTGGTGGCTATTACGCGCGCCGAGATCGTGAATCAGTGGGCGCTCTGGTGGGGCGTGACGATGATGGTGGTCGGCGCGCTGGTTGGCCTGTTTGCGAAACCGGAGATTTTCACGAAGGCGTTCAAGACACTCACCACAAGGAAAGCGGCGGCGCCACCAGAGAGAGATCCGCTACACGACATCGAGCTCCCACTGTGGATTTCCTTCGTCGGCGTGCCCATCCTCAGTGTCATCGGGGCGACGGTCTCGCACCAGTTCTTCGGCGTCAGCTGGTTCCTGGCGTTCATCTCGCTGCCGCTGATCTTTCTGCTGACCGTGATTTCCACGAACTCGATGGCGCTCACGTCGTGGACGCCGACCGGTGCGCTGTCGAAGATCACGCAGTTCACGATGGGGGCGATCGATCGCGTGAACCCGGCGACGAACCTGATTCCGGCCACGATGACGGCCGAGATCTCGTCCAACGCGTCGAACCTGCTCTCGGATATCAAGCCGGGGTACATGTTAGGCGCGAAGCCGCGGCAGCAGGCTATCGGCCACCTCATCGGAATCTTCGCCGGTACGCTGGCGACGGTTCCGTTGTTCTTCCTGTTGTTCCTCCCACCCGGACCCGACGGCACCCGCTCGGCGTCCACGATCATCTCCGAGCAGTTCGCGATGCCGGCCGCGATTCAATGGAAGGGCGTCGCGGACCTGATCACGAATGGCGTGAGCAACCTGCCAACCTCCGCCGTGATCTCGATGATCGTCGCGGCTATCCTGGCAGTCGTGTTCGAAGTCGCGCGGATCCGGTCAAAGGGCGCGTTCCCGCTCTCGGCAGTGTCGATCGGATTGGGCGTGGTCCTACCGCCGGAATCGTGCTTCGCGATGTGGGTGGGGGCACTGATCTTCTGGTGGCAGGCACGGAAAAACCCGGCTCCCGGCTCGCGCGCCCATGCCATCTGGGTCGACGGCTACGAATCGATCTGCGCGGGTCTGATTTCCGGCGCGGCGCTGGTGGGGATCGGCAACGCGATCGTCAACGTGCTACTCAACTAGAAATTGGGGTCAGACCCCGATTTTCAAAGATACCTCTTCGGCGCCACCAGCACGCTGCCGAAGAGGAGTCCGGCCATCAGCGCCACCAGGGCGCTCAACACGGCGACGCCCGTTTCCAGGCCTAACGCGTAGTTGCGCTCCATGATGGACGCGACGCCGCGGAACCCGACGCTACCCGGCACCAGCAGCATGATCGACGGAAGGCTGACCAGCGTCGACGGTCGGCCAGCCATTCGTCCATAGAGATTCGCCAGCGCCGCCATCACCAGGCTGGAAAAGAACACGCCTGCGGCGAAGGTCACGCCGGCCACGTCCGACGGCGTGAACCACCCGCTCGCCACCCTGGTGAGCACATAGCCCATCACGGCGCTCGCCATCACGAGCGGAATGTCGCGCTTGTTGGTGCGGAACAGGATCGCAAACGCAAATGCCGCCGCCAGGCTCGCGATGACTTCGACCGATCCGGGAAGGGTCATCGCCTGGTCAGTGCGTGGGGCCCAGCCAAGCGCGTTGACGATCTGTGTGCCCGCGATACTGCCAAACGTCAGCTTGAACAGGATGACCATGGCCCCGGCGAAACGGGCCGTACCCGTCACGAGCTGGCCAGACGCGAGTTCGTTTACAGCGGTCGTCAGCGAGAGTCCCGGCATCAGCACGATCAACGACGCGATGACGACGGTCTGGATCGATATCGGCGCGACGAACTGCGCGAACGCCGACGCGAGCACGGTGGCCGCGATCGAGGCAATCGCCTCGGATGCGGCTCCCACGTGCGGGCGATCGCGCGCCGGTACCGCGATCGCGCCGATGATCAGGCCTAACGCGGCGGCGACGGCGACGTCCATCCAGCTGGTGCGGAGCAACCCGGCCACCGCGGCCGCCGCCAGCCCGAACGCGATAATGCTCCAGAGCACGTCCCGCGACGCGGTTGGCCGATCGAGCGCGCGCAGTTGTTCGTACGCTGCTTCGACATCCATCCGGCCGGCGATGACCAGCTCCGCGATTTCATCGAGCTTCACCAGGTCCGACAGGTTCGGCTCTGCCGGCTCCAGCCTCAGCACCCGCGTATGCTGGGTGCTCGGGTTAGCGGGATCGCCGAGCGAGAGCAGGATGCCCGTCGGGCTCGACCAGATCTGGCACTCTACACCGATCGCCCTGGCCGTGGACTGCACCGCACCCTCGAGACGCGACGCCGCAACGCCGGCCAGGTGAAGTCGGCGGGCGAAGTCGGTAATGAACCGCGCGCGTTCAAGTGTCGTCATTGGGCAGCGATTTCCGCTGCAGAGTATCCCAGCTCATGCAGGGCGCAGGACGCGACCGGTCATGCGCGATCCTCGTTGACCCTCGCGCAGCGCAATCGAGCCGTTGACGATTACCACATCGATCCCGGTTGGATACTGAAAGGGTTGCTCGAACGTCGCCACGTCCGCGACCCTGGCGGGATCGAAGACCACGACGTCGGCCGCCAGGCCAACGCCCAACTTGCCGCGATCAGCCAGCCGAATGCGTGACGCCGGCAGCGCGGTCATCTTGTGCACAGCCTGGCTCAGCGTGAGCGCCTTTCGTTCGCGCACATAACGACCAAGCACGCGGGGAAACGTACCGAGTCCGCGTGGATGCGGGCTGCCGCTGCGCGTCGGGCCTTCGATCGCAAACGAACCGCCATCGCTCGCCACCATGCCACGGGGATGTGCCAGGATCCGATCGAGGTTCTCTTCGCTCATCGCAAAGCCGACCATCCCGATACTTCCACGGTTGCGATTCAGCATCGCCACCGTCAGGTCGTACGGATCAGCATTGATCGATTTTGCGTAGGCGCCGAGTCGTTTGCCTTCCGCGGCCTTGTCCTCCGGCGCGCGGACGGCGGAGATGTGGACATTCTCCCAGCCGCCGATGAGATCGACCTTGGCCAACGTTTCCGCCTTCACGCGCGGCGAGACCGCCGTGTCCGCCAGCCTTGCCAGGAAGGCGTCCGTCCCGCCATCACGACTCCAGACAGGGAACAGGTTCGTCAGGCCGGTCGCATAGGCGATGTATGGATACCGGTCGAATGCGACGTCGATCCTGTCTCGCGCAGCGGATTCGACTCGTTCGAAAACGGTGTCGAGCTTCGGCCAGTTGCGCGGTCCCTGCGTCTTGAGGTGTGAGATCTGCAACGGACATCGGGCCCCACGCGCCACGGAAATGGACTCGTCGATCGAATCGAGCAACCGGTCGTCCTCGTTCCGCATGTGCGTTGCGTACGGCAGCCGTCGCGCCGCCAGCGGTCGACAGAGCGCAATCAACTCTTCCGTCGACGCGAACGCGCCCGGTGTGTACTCGAGTCCCGACGACGCGCCGCACGCGCCCTCGACGAGCGCCGACTCCACCATGCCCACCATTTGACGCAACTCGTCAGGCGTCGCCGGCCGGTCGTTGGCCCCGACCACCCGGCTCCGGACGGAGCCGAGGCCGAT
>CAMPKM010000115.1 GCA_946887155.1 uncultured Gemmatimonadota bacterium | reverse complement strand
CGTCAATCGTCAATCGTCAATCGTCAATCGTCAATCGTCAATCGTCAATCGTCATACTCTCGCCAACTGCGCTTTGGACGTTTCGCTGCCCCGACCGGGCCCGTATTTTGGGGCGTTCTTTACCCTGGGAGCTGATCGATGGGCGTTCCCACCGAGGATGCCGGCGTACCCCGCAACCGCCTGTTCTTTGGCACCTGCCTGGCACTGATTCCAACTGGTGCGTCGTTCGCGCTGGTGAGCAACATTCTCGTTCCACTCAAGCAGGAGTTCATCCTCACCAATTACCAGGTGGGGCTGATCGGCGGGGCGGCACTGTGGGGCATGGCGATCTCGCTGCTGGTGATGGGGCCACTGCTCGAGGCATTCGGCCTCAAGAACGGCGCCCGCCTCGCTTTCGCCGGTCATCTCATCGGGATCACGCTCATGATCGCCGCGGTCACGCGCGTCGGCGATCCCTCGGCATTCTGGATGCTCATGGCCGGTGCGGCCACGTTGGCCGCCGGCAACGGGATGATCGAGGTGACCGGCAATCCACTGGTCGCGGCGCTCTATCCGCACGAAAAGACGAAGCGGCTGAACTGGTTTCACGCGTTTTTCCCGATCGGCCTCGTGTTAGGCGGCATTGCCGGCTGGTTGCTGTCCACCTGGGGCGGACGGTTCGGACACTGGCCGTATCAGCTGGCGGTGATCTACATCCCGATCATCATCTACGGCGTGATGGTGTTGCCCCAGACGTTTCCTCGCACGGAAAACGCGCAGGTGGGAATTCCCGTCGGGGAGATGTTCCGCTACACGCTGACGAACCCGTTCTTCCTGCTGATGATCACCATGATGGCGATCACCACATCGTTGGAGCTCGGTCCGATGCGGTGGGTACCGTCGGTGCTGCAAGCGGGAGGCATGCACGGCATCCTCGTGCTGGTGTGGATCAGCGGTTGGATGGTCGTGCTGCGCGCCCTCGCCGGGCATTTCGTCGAGCGACTGGCGCCGACCGGCATGCTGCTCACGGCGGCGACGTTGACCGGCACGGGCCTGTTCCTGCTGAGCCTCGCGCAGGGGACGCTGGCCGCATTTGGCGCCGCCACCGTTTTTGCCTGGGGCGTCGCCTTCTTCTTTCCCACCATGGTGGGCGTGGTTAGCGAACGGGTCCCGCGCACGGGTTCGTTAGGGATCGTGCTGACGGCCGGCATCGGACTCGGCATGGCCGGCGCCGTCGGCGTGCCGCTGATGGGCCGACTGGCCGACCGGTACCTCGCCGAGTCGCTGCCGGAAACGACGTTAGGCGTGTTGCAGCGTGTGGAACAGCAGTTTCCGGCACACGTTGCGCGCGCGCAGGCGACGACCGACCTGTCGGCGGTCGGATTCCGGCAGCGCGAGGTGGAAGATGCGTTGGCCGCCACCCGCACCGCGCTGGCCCTGCATCAATCGTCAGGCAGCATTCACAACGATGCGTCGGCGAATGCACTGCGAGCGATCGTTGCCACGGCCATTCCAGGCGAGCCGCTGGTCGGTGAGGCTAACGGCATCCTGCAGCCCGCCGAAGCGTCAGGCGGGCAGCAGTCCTTCCGTTACGTCGCGCCGGGCGCACTACTGCTCGTACTCATCTTCGGGGTGATGTACTTGCGTGATCGAGCCAGGGGTGGATACAAGGCGGTAAAGCTGGAGCGAATCGCAGCTGCGATGTTGATCGGGCTTGGAGCTTGGGCCATGGGACCCGGGGCCACAAGTGCTCACTCACGCAGCGCGAATAATGTACCAGTGCCGCAGCAAGGAACGCCGCAGCGACTCCGAGTGCTTTTCCTTGGAGACAATGGACACCACCGGCCCACACAGCGCGCGCAACAGATCCTTCCGGCACTCGCGCGGAACGGGATCGACCTGTTCTACACCGACGACCTCGATGACCTGAACGATTCCGAGCTGGATCGTTACCAGGCGCTGGTGCTGTACAACAACCACCTCAACGTTGGCGATGCGCAGCTCGCGTCGCTGATGCGTTTCGTGAACGACGGCGGTGGGCTTGTCGTGCTACACTGTGCGTCGGCGTCATTCCAGAACTCCGAGGAGTTCATCCGCCTCGTGGGTGCGGCATTCAAGAGCCATGGTACGGGAACGTTCAGCGCGGTTCGCGTGGCCGGCGACCATCCTGCGATCGCGGGCGTACCGGTGATCGAGTCATGGGACGAGACCTACGTCCACACCAAGCACAATCCAGTGAATCGCACCGTGCTCGAAGTGCGGCGCGAGAACGGGCACGATGAGCCGTGGACGTGGGTGCGCACGTATGGGAAGGGCCGCGTCTTCTACACGGCGTGGGGACATGACCAGCGCACGTGGGGCAACCAGGCGTTCCAGCAACTGGTCGGGCAGGGAATCCGATGGACGGTTGGCGACTGGGCGTTGACGCAGATCGCGCGCGATCCGGAAGCCCCGCAGGTGAAGCTCGATGTGCCGTTGCCGACCTACAAGCGCCCGCCCGCTCCGTGGAACGTACTCGACACCGCCATTACGACCGCACAGGCAGCATTGTCTACGGTCGAGTCCCTGAAGTTGATGACGCTGCGGCCGCACTTCCGTGCCGAGCCGTTTGCGACGGAGCCGATGATCGGCAACATCATCGACTTCACGTGGGACGCCCGCGGCCGGATGTGGGCGGTCGAGACGAACGATTATCCGAATACGGTGCTCCCTGATTCAGTGCCCGGTCATGACCGGATCCTGATCATCGAGGATGCGAATCGCGACGGACGCGCCGATCGCGTGAAGGTCTTTGCGACCGGCCTGAATCTGGCGACGAGCCTTGTCTTCGCGAACGGAGGACTCATCGTCGGTCAGGCGCCGCACATGCTGTTCTTCAAGGACACGAACGGCGACGACAAGGCGGACGAGCGCACGGTTCTCTTTACGGGCTGGCCGCGCACCGACACACACGGTGCCATCAGCAACCTTCGTTATGGCTTCGACAACCAGGTGTGGGGATCGGTCGGTTACAACGGGTTCCGCGGCACCGTCGGCAACGTCACCTACGAGCGCGGGCAGTTCGGCGCGGGCTACTTCCGCTTCCCGACCGACATCAGCACGCTGGAGTACGTGGCGCGCACGAGCAACAACACGTGGGGCGTCGCGTTCACCGAAGACGGATTCGTCTTTGGCTCGACGGCGAACAGCCGGCCGAGCAACTTCGTGCACATTCCGATTCGCTATTATCGCGGCATCGGTGATCGCGAACCGGTGCTCCCCGACATCGCGGACCGGCTCGATGTCTTTCCGCAGATCGACATCTTGCAGGTGGACCAGTTCGGGCGATATACCGCCGGCGCCGCACACGAGATCTATACGGCCCGGGCATTCCCCCGCGAATACTGGAATCGCGCGGCGTTCGTCGCCGAGCCCACGGCGCACGTCATCGGACAGTTCGACCTGCGGGACAACGGCAGCGGGTTTCGCGCGAAGAACAAGTGGAGCTTCATGACGGCGCGGGACGCGTGGGTGGCGCCGGTGCAGGTGAAGGTCGGACCCGACGGTGCCGTGTGGGTTTCCGATTTCTACACGCTGGTCGCGCAGCACAATCCCACACCGCGCAACATGATGGGCTGCTGCCAGACCGGCCCCGGACAGGCGTACGAGACGCCTAACCGTGACCGGCTGCATGGCCGCATCTATCGGATCGTCTACGACAGCGCTCGTCCGGCAGCGCCGAAGCGGCTGGACACCGCCACGCCGGCTCAGCTCGTGGCCGCGCTGGACGACGACAACCTGTTCTGGCGGCATACCGCGCAAAGGCTGCTGGTCGAGCGCAAGGCGACCGACGCCATTCCCGCGCTCATTCGCCGCGCTGGAGACCACACCGTCGACTCGCTCGGCCTGAACGCCGGCGTGCTGCACGCGCTGTGGACGCTGCACGGGCTGGGCGCCCTGGCCAGCAACGCGGACGCGATGACGGCGGCACGAAACGCCCTCCGGCATCCGGCGGCCTCGGTGCGGCGCGCAGCGCTGCAGATGCTGCCGCGCGATTCGCAGTTGCTGACGGACATGCTCTCGTCAGGCATCCTGCCGGACCGGGGGTCGCCGTGGCCGGTCGAGTACACGGTGTCGAACGCCATCCTCTCCGACGCAGATGCCCACGTGCGACTCGAGGCGACGCTGGCACTGTCGGAACTTCCGCCATCGGACCGGGGAAGGAATGTCGTGCGCGAACTCTTTGCTTCCCTCGATAACGCGCGCGATCCGTGGATGCCCGACGCGATCGCGATCGCGGCGGCTGGCCATGGCCCGGACCTTCTCGGTGAACTGCTGCTGCAGCGAATCCCGGCGAACGCCGATTCACTCACGGTGAACGGCCTCAAGCGAGTCGTGCAACGGCTGGCAAAGCTGCATTCGTCAAAGGCCGACATCGGGCCTGTGGTTTCGCTGATCCATGCCGTGCCGCGCGCGCACATCGGCCTGGCGACCGCACTGCTCGAAGGGGTCGCCACAGGGTGGCCCGAGGAACGCCAGCCGCAGCTGACGCCGGAACACCGGGCGGCGCTCGCCGAAGCCGCCAGCAGTTCGCCCGGGGAGCTTCGTCCCCTGTTCGACCGGGTCGCGGCCCGGTGGACGATACCTGACGCGTTCCGGACGCCGTGATGCGACAGGAAGGCATGGTGGTCGCTGCCGGCATGATGTTCGCCCTCGCCATCGTTGACCATGGCGGGGCAACCGGAAGTCCCGGCCCGCAGGCCGCGGCGGATACGACGATAACGATCCGCGCGTCAGGCAGTACGCTGGAGTTCACGCCGACGCGCGTCTCGGCCAGGGCAGGGACGCGCGTGAGGATCCGGTTCGTCAACGACGGAACGCTGCCGCACAACTTCGTGGTACCGAAAACTGAAGACGACCTGGACGCTTTGGCGCTGGCGGCCTATTCGGCCGGCGAGACCAACTACGTGCCAATGGAACAGAAGGACAAGCTGTTAGGCTGGACGACGCTGGCGTCTCCAGGTCAGACCGTGGAGACGTCGTTCGTGATGCCGGCGGCGGGGGAATACACATACGTGTGCCTGTTCCCCGGTCATTCAAACTCCATGCTTGGCAGCTTGCGGTCACTGAAACCGTGAAGCCGGAATCGAGGATCGCGCGAACACTTGCCCATTCGCACTCGACCACGTGAATCGTTCGCTGCGACGCGCTGAACTTCTCGATACGAGCCAGGGCAGATTGGGTTGCGTGATCACTGCCAAGCGTTAACCGCCAAGGACGCCGAGAACGCCAGGGTCGCGCGACATCAGATGGCGGCACCGGGAAAGCGAGACGAGAGCTGAATGGCGCGACCTCGGCGTCCCGTGGCGTCCTTGGCGGTTTGTCTTGTCGAGCCTCCCGACGCGTGGTGATGCACCCCAGCCTGGACGTAACGACCGCGAGGGCGTTGCAAAGTCTATTGAACGAGTCCTGAAGTCAGAGAATGACCCATGAGTAATCGGCGTCGGTCCAATTTGCTTCAGGTGAGCCGTGAGCGGCCGCGCTCAGCACGTCTTGTCTGAAAGCCGAAGAAGGCATCCACGACAACAGAGATAAGCACTACAGAAGTAGCTGATAGGGCGGCAAGCAGCACTCTGGGCACCGGCACGTGAAACACCTCAGCAACGAACATTCCAAATAGCGTGGCATCGATTGCCGACGCGACTCGCTGCGAGCGCGTCGACATCGGTCTCCTGCGAGCACCATCTGATTCCGTCATCTCGTCCCGTGCGATCGCGTTCCTATGGACCTGTTCAGCCTTATCAATCAACATAGGATCAACGCGTTCAGATCACCCTGACCGCCTCGACGTGCTGGGCCACCTCTTTCGAGCGATTCTGTGCATTGCTGTTGGCGCATGCGGAGGCTCCACCGAACCCAGGCTATATGCCTCCCTGTTTGCTGAGACGTGAGACGCTGGTACCCGGTGAATCAGTTACTACATGGAATGTGATTCACAGTGCGCTTGCGGCCGGTACGTTTTGACTGCGTTTCGGTTCCCGCGGACTTGTGAGTAATGGGTTTGTGGTCGAGTAGAAGCCTTGAGTTCGAAACACCTGAACGCGGATCCTGCGAAAACCGGCGGATGATGCCGCCAAGGTTTCAGGACCGTCTCAGGTGTCGGCAAAGCCCAGGTTCCATCGGCCAGTTTTCGCCAGATCCGCGTTCAGGTGTTGGTTTGCCTGTCGCTCCAATAGCGACGATGGCCAATCACCGCCATCCACCCCGCGATGATCAGCAGTCCATACATCTCACGTGACTCCTCGACACCGATGTCCTTCATCTCGAACTCCGCGAACATCGAAAGGAACGGAACGTTCCCGAGGACGCGTGGCGCCAGCGTGGCGGCCCAGCCGAGGGCCACGAGACCGACCAGTACGGCAAACCACCAGGGCACCCGGCCGAGGAGCGACAGGAGGCAGGCGATCGCTGCCGCTCCGTACATCGCCATCCACGCCAACGGATCCGGGTCGTTCACCTGGACGACAACCGAAAACACGAACATCAGCAGGAACAGCGCGTCGGCGACCTTCCACGCGGCGGCGAACCGGCTAGCGCCCATACCGGACGCCTAACGTGACCACCCGGCCGGCCGCCGGATACCAGTAGGCCTCGCCCGAGCCCGCCGGATCGAGAAACCCGGTGCTGTTGATGCGCTCGTCGAGCAGGTTTCGCGCTCCCAGGACGACCGTCATCGACCCAACAGCGCGCGAGAGCTGTGCATCGACCCGGTTCCAGTCCGGAATCCGCCGCGTGTTGGCGTCGTCGATGAACATGTCCGCCATGCGCGTCACCGACACCGTTGCCGCACCGATCCGTGCCGGCATCACGGTCAGGCCCAACGAGAGGATCTGGCCGGGCACCGCCTTCAGTTGCTTGCCAGTATTGGCCCCGGCCCGGGCGATCACGTCCTGCGCCGTCAGAGAGACGAAACCCGAGACGATGCCGGCACCGGCACTGATGCCTGCTTCGACGCCCCGATGCCGGCTCTTGCCGATGTTGACGTACTTCACTGTCTCGACGTCGAAGTCGAGTTCGTTCCGCATTTCCAGGTTGTAGAGCGTCAGCGTCGTGCTGAGACGCGCGGCATCGCTGCTCCACTCGTGATAGATACCCGTTTCGACGCTGGTGCCGCGCTGCGGATCCAGGTTGGCGTTCGACGTGGTGACGCTGAATGGCGATACCGGCCATGGAATGGGCCGCTGGTCGAACAGCTGGTCGAGCGTTGGTGCCTTGAATGTCCGCGAGGCGGAGATCCACAGCCGACCGTCCGATCGCGCACTCGATGCATAACGAATGTTGACGCCGGCTTTCGGGCTGAAGGCGAAGTGCGTCTCTGTCGACCGCGCCACCTCGCTGTGGGGATTGAAGCTGTCACGCAGCACGTCCGCGCGTGCGCCGAGTGTCCACCGGAGCACCGAATTGGTATTGGCGACGACGTGAGCGAATGCGCCGAATCCCAACCGGGTCCCGTCGCCGCGCGCCACCAGTGCCTCGCTGGCCGTTCCCGGATCAGCGAAGTACCTCGAGTCGATCGTCGCGATGTCCAGGGCGAGCCCGACCGAGGCTCGCTCGAAGCCGGCCGGGAGAATGGTTGGCATCAACGTCGCCTGCGTTGCTGCACCTAACGAGAAGCTCTCGAGTTCGCGCTCCTTCACGTCGCCAAAGTCGGTCGTGAGGGGAAGCGTCCGGGTCAGTGACGTGGCATCGCGCCGCAGGTAACCGGAACTCTGCAATGCGCCGCCCGCGCCCAGGACACCGTCGTGAACGATCCTTCCCTCCAGCAGGCTGTGGCTTCCGCCATCGTCGCTGAAGCGAGGATCGATCTCGGAACCATCCTGCAACAGCGACTCGAGCAACGGACCCGGTTCGTCGAAATCCCGGCGTGACAACTGCACGCTGACGGTGGTGGCCCGGAACAGCGGCATCGCGCCCCGCAGGACCGCCGACGTTCGTGACGAGTGGTCGCGGAATCCGTTCGTCAGGTCCAGACCGGCCGACAGCAGCGCGGGCCGACC
>CAMPKM010000114.1 GCA_946887155.1 uncultured Gemmatimonadota bacterium | reverse complement strand
GCCGTAGCGCGTCGGCGGTGCCGCTCGAGAAGGGGACGTAGCCATGGAACCCCGTCCACAGCGCGTCCCCGGAGTGCAGCATGTAGTACAGGCCGAAAAACGCGATGACCAGGTTGAGCGATGCACTGGCCGCGCCGCCGACGACGCCTAACGCCTGCGCCGACACCCACTGGACCAGCGTGCCGGAGGCCTCGGCGATCTCCGCGCCGAGATTGACATTGCCGATCCGCACCTGCGACAGCCGGTCGAGCAGCACGCCGCTCTGCAGGCTCCGCATCGCATCCGGCACGCGATCCACCAGCACACCGATCAACCACGCGAGCGGGAGCGCGATGACGATGATCGCCACGATGAGCGTGATCGCCGACGCCAGGCCGCTGGGCATGACGCGGCCCAGCCGGCGATACATGGGGATGAAGATCACGTACAGCACTGCGGCCCCAAGGAGACCGCTCAGGAACGGCGCCAGGGCGAGCAGGATCGCGACGCCAAGGGCGAGGATGAGCAGCCCGGCGCGATCCTTCGGTGTTTCCAGGAAGCGCACTACTTCACCTCGCGCCCGCCGCGCCGGTTGTCCGGCACGAACCGGTCCTTGGCCGGCATCCGCACCGCCATCAGGGATGCGGAATCGAGCGTCGCACCCGCAGGCAGGATTTCATTCGCGACCAGGAGATAGGCCGTCAGGCTGTAGACCTGGTCGTCCGAGAGCGAACCTGCTTCCTGCAGCGGCATTGTCCGCCTGATGTAGTCGAACAAGGTGGTCGCTTCGGGCCAGTAGTTGCCGATCGTTCGAACGAGCTTCCGGTCGTTTCCAAACCCGAATCCTTCGCGGGGCTCGCGACCGACGAGTCGCGGGCCGGGTGGCGGTCCCGGTGCCCCCTCACCGTTGATGCCGTGGCAGCTGGCGCATTTGGCGGCGTAGAGTTGCGCTCCCTGGGCGGCGTCTCCGCGCCCGGGAGGAAGTCCTTCACCTCCGGGCCCGACATCGGTGTTCATGGCGGCGATGTCCGCGGCACTCGCCGCCGACCCGATTCCATACGTGTCCGGCACATCGGTCTGCGCCGCGCCGGAACCCTGGCACGCCGCCGTCACCGCGCCGATCAGGAGCAGCACCGCACCGGTGACCCGTCGCCTGTGACCTGTGGCCTCGTGATGGCGCATCACGTCTCCCAGTGGAACGAGACCGCTCCGTCAGCATCCACACGCCACCCGCGGATCGAATTGTTGTGGTAGTCGGTGCCGATACCGCGGGCCTCGATCAGTGCAGCCCTTGTCGGCTGCACATAGCCCGTCTCATCGGTCGCTCGACTCAACAGCGTCGCCGGCTGTCCGTCCCAGTTCCACATCATCGAGAACCTCGTGTGCGCTTTCGGGTGCACCGGGCCGACCAGCTCGGCCGCCTGCCACGTCGTGCCGGCATCCGTGCTCACCTCGACACTCGTTATGCGGCCGCGACCCGACCAGGCCACGCCCGAGACCGGACGCCATCCGTGCGCCTCGAGCCGGGCCGGTACCGCCGGAGAGGTGATGATCGACTTGGCATCCATCACGAAGCTGAAGATCCGGGCCGTGCCGTCCTTGAGCGGGTCGGTGTACTTCGACGTCTCCCATCGCGTCATCCACGGCTGGAGCCCGAGTTCGAGCCGTCGCAGCCATTTGACATTCGAGTTTCCTTCCCAGCCGGGGAGCAGGAGTCGGAGCGGAAATCCCTGTTCGGGGCGCAGGGGCTCTCCGTTTTGCGCCCACACGATGAGCGCATCGTCGTGCGCCTTTTCCATGGGGATGCTGCGCGTCATCAGGCACGCGTCGGCGCCTTCGGCCAGGAACCAGGTGGCGGCGGCCTGCGCTCCGGCCTCGCGAAACAACGTGGAGACGGGCACGCCCGTCCACTCGGAATTGCTCGTCATGCCGTCGGTGCGTTGCGGCGTCATGTCTGGCGCCGGGTTCACCCAGGCCGCGCGACCGTTGCCCGAGCACTCGACGAAGTGGACGCGCGTGACCTGCGGAAAGCGCTTGATCTCGTCAACGGTCAGTACGAGCGGACGGTCGACGAGTCCGTGAATGATCAACCGGTGCGTTGACGGATCGATCACCGGCACGCCCGCGTGATGTCGCTCGAAATGAAGGTCCGACGGCGTGATCGTCCCCGACAGGTTCTGCAGCGGTGTCAGGGAGCTGCCGGCCACCAGGCCGGTCGGCGTTCTCGCTCCCGGAGCCGCGAACGGAGAGCGTGAACCCAGCGCTGACGTGGGACTACCCACCAGTCTCCCCGGCCCGGCGGAGCTGCCTGGGGTCGAAGTGGGGGGGGATTGCGAGGTCGCCACCACCGGGACCGCCGAGACCATCACCGCGCCGACCGTCCCTGCGATGCCTTCGATGGCCTCACGGCGGGAGATATCCGGACCCGTTTTGACTGCTCGTGCCGCCGCGCCCTTGGGCATTTCTCGTTTTCGCACCAGCGCTTCCCTCCCTTTGGCATCAGGTCTTTCTCGCCGTGGCGTATCCTGCACGTCGGCCGTGATTCAGGGAAGCATCAGGGCATCCCACGGCCGAGTTCGTCGAGTATGGAACCTCTGCAGCGGTTGTCGTCTTTCTGTGGCGAGCAATATCTCCCACACGTTCTGGAGGATTCGTCACCATGGACTCAACCCGACGCGATTTCCTGGGAAAGGTGACCGCGGGAGCAGCCACTCTTACTGCAATGCCGCTGGCGCTGGCCCTCAGCTCATGCGCGGCTGAAGGCAGCAACCAGGCAGCCGGAGAATTCGACCTCACGTGGCCGGACCGACTGACCGGCAAGCACAAGGCCGTATTCGACATGGCTGAAATCGAGAGCGGCTACGGCCTCTGGCGCGGTAACGCCTGGGTGGGCCAATACCAGCAGTTCCTCGGCGCCACGCCGGCCGACACCTCGCTCATCATCATTCTCCGGCACAACGCCATCTCCCTGGCGATGGACCAGGCGTTCTGGGACAAGTACGGCGTGGGCAAGGCCAAGGCTGTCACGCATCCGATGACGCAGCAGCCGACGGACAAGAATCCGGTCCTGCTCGACGCATCCACCGGTGTACCGGCGCCGTTTGACGCGGCCGCGCTCCCGAAGCAGCAGGAACGTGGCGTGATCTTCCTGGCCTGCAACCTCGCCTTCGAGCTCGACGTCGTGCCGGTCGTCGTGGCAGCGGACAAGGTGAGCCAGGAGGAAGCCACGCGGATTGCCAAACAGCACGTGCTTCCCGGTGTGCTGCTCCAGCCGTCAGGTGTCTTTGCTGCCGTGCGCGCCCAGGAAGCCGGTTTTACGTACGTAAAGGCCAGTTAACGACGATAACGACGGCTAGCGGTGATACAGACGGGTAGGGCAGAACGCGGAATACGCTGAGAAACAGCACAACGCGGGTACTGCATTGGTGAAACCCCTGGACGACTGATTACGAAGCCATCGAACACGCCTCGTAAAGTCGTCCAGGGGTTTCACCAAATGTGGTATCTGTGTTTCTCCGTTACTCGGTGTATTCCGTGTTCTGCCTTACCTGCTTTATCGTCCTCCCTCAGGAACGACGGGCCCGGATCGCCCCTCACGCCCCGCCGCGAGATCGTTCCAATTCATTATGGCGTTGAAGCCGAAGATGTAGGTGCCGTGGGTCTGCCAGCGCCAGAACGGACGGATACCGAAACTCACGACGTGACCTTCACCGATCGGCGAATCGACGAGCTGCGCGCGACCCGCCAGCGCGGTGCCGTTCACCACAACGCCGGACAACAGCATCGGCGTCGTGTCGGTCGGGAAGCGCAGGACCACGCGCGGTGCCATCGACGGGTCTGCTGCGCCGCCACGTCCTCCGCCTCGTCCGCCTCGTCCGCCACCACCGCCGCCTCGTGCCGGCGTCGCTTCAGGCATGCCCGTGTTACCTAACGAGGGGAACGCCGACACGGGTGGCTGGTTCGACATCGGTGACGTGTTCTGGCTCAGGGCGGAGCCCCGGCCGCCGAACCCGCCGAAGTTTGGCGCGCCGCCGGCGTTGAGCACGGGCGCCTGGTTGAAGTACACCGGGATCTGGTTCTCCCCGATGCCATAGGCCAGCGGGCTGCGGGCGTCCGCGACCATCCCGCGGAGGATCGATCCCCGCACGAACAGACCGGTCGGGTTTTCGACCGTGACCCCAGGCGTGAGGTTGTATTCCGGGAACAGCGTCGACGTGGAACCTTCGGTGATGAGCGTGCCGCCCTGCTCCACGAACTTGTACAGGTTCATGAGGCCCGTGATGCCCATGCCGCCGCGGATGTCACTCGTCGAGTCGGGCGTACCGAACGCCGGCGTTTCAGCGCTCCGCCGATAGGGAACCGGCTGCCCGTTCATCGGAATGCCGTTCACGTTCGACTGGGCGTTCCCGCCCGTGTGCGGGTAGATCACGACGTCATAGCGCGACCGGAGGTCGCTCATGTCCGCGAGCTCCTTGTCCGCCATGTACGTGAATGGTACGCCGTACGTCTCGAGCGCCGCGCGGACCCAGCCTTCATCCTGCGTGCGCGACCAGTTGTGCAGGTACAGGATCCGCGGGATGTCGAGGTCGTGCATCGCCACGTCAGGCGCCGACGCCATCGCCCAGGCGCTGAGGCCCAGTTCCTTGAGGACCGGATCGAGCTGCGCCGTGTTCGCGTTCGCGATGACGATGGCCCCGGCCCGGAAGCGCTTGCCGCCGGCTTCGAAATCTGCTTCGGCAGCCGACATCTTCACGTCCTTCAGGCGGTAACGGAACGTGACGAGGTTGTTGTCGCCCGTGTGCTCGACGACGACCGTGCTGCCGCTGCCGGTGATGCCGCCCGCGGCGACGACCTTGCCGCTCACCGCGCGCATCGGCTGCGCCAGCGACGACGAGTCGCGCAGCTCACTCACCACGACGTTGCGCGTGTACTGCAACGTCCAGCCCGTGTCGTCGTACGGCGATGGATTCTGCGGCGCGAAGCGCTGGATCGACATGTAGATGTCGGCCACGGTCCGGTACGGCTGGTCTCCACGAATGATCCAGTCACCGGGCTGCACGTCCAGGGTCCCGCTCTTGAATGCATTCGCGGCGGTGTGGAACTCGACGCCCTGCGCCATCAGGTCATTGACCAGTTGGGCCGCGTCGGCCTTCCGCCGTTGCGTCGCCGGGATGACCCAGCCATGCACCGGTCCGTCGGCACCCTTCGCCACCGCGCGCTTGTTCTTCAGCCAATAGTTCTCGAGAAAGAACTCGCGATCCTTCGCCGTGCGGTCGAGCGAGAACAGCAGCGCCGACTGCTGGATGTTCACGTTGTTGCGCGGTCCCCAGGCCACATTCCGCGGCGTCGGGTTCGGCCGGTACCACTCGCGGCTCTGGCCGCCGCCGACCGTGGTCGTGTCGGGTCCGTAGCTCTGTACTTCGTAGAAGCGGCCCGTCGCGTTATGCATGTGGGCCATGAAGAACATGTAGTTCGGCGTCCAGCCGTCGTAGAAACCGTAGGTCCACACGCCCGGCACGCCGCGCTTCGTCATCTCGATGACGTCGTTCTGCGCCAGGATCCACCATTCGTTGACCGTGATGGCGTCGATCCCCTCGTTGTACGGGCCGGTGCCGGTCGACGAATACAGCAGCGTCTGCGCCTCGTGCAGGTCGTGCAGGATGGTCGGCTTCCACTGCAGCGTGAACTTCTGGACGTTGCGCGTCAGCGCCAGGAACTGCCCCATGCCGTCGCGGTTGTTGTCGTGCTGGACGTACTTGCCCCAGTACATCATCAACTGGTTGCGATTCACGCCCGGATGCGCCTTGGCGTAGTTGTACGCGTCGACCACCTTCTCGCGGCCGTCGACCTCGACCACCGGCGTGATGATGGTGATCACGTTGTTGCGGATGTTCTGGATGAGCGGCATGTCGCTGACGATCAGCCGGTAGGCGAATTCCATCAGCATCTGCGGGCCGCCGGTTTCGGGCGAGTGCATGCCGCTGGTGATGTAGTAGATCGGCTTGGCGCGGCCGATCACCTTGCGAGCCTGCGATTCGGTGGTGCGGCGCGCGTCCGTCATCGCGTCGATGTAGCCACGATATCGGTCGAGGTTGCGGATGACGTCCTCGCTCGCGATCGCCAGGGCAATCATGTCGCGACCCTCTTCCGTCTTCCCGAGGTTGAAGAGCCGCGTCCTGCCCGGTGCCGCCTTCGCGAGCGCCGCGTAATACGCGTGCATCGACTCGGCCTTATCGAGCACGCCCCAGGCGCCCATGATGTGGCCGAAATGCTTGAGTGGCGACGGGACCGTTGCCGATGCCGGCAGGTGGTCCACGAGTTCAGTCGTGATGCGCGGATCGCGCAGGAATTGCTTGATCTGGCTCGTGTACTCCTCATCGATCCGTTGTTGCGCCAGCGCCGGTGAGGCAATGGCGAGGGCAAAGCCGGCGGCGACAAGGCGGGTCGCATGCTGGCGACGCGACATTGGCAATCCTCGGAAGCAGTGGAAAGGAATTCGTGTTCGAGTGCGCACACTGCGACTCGACCGAACTACGCGCAACCGGGCCAACGGTTGAGCCTTGGCCATTACGAGATCATGGCCGGATGCGGAACAGGCCGGGTTTCGTGACACATGAATGGTCAGCAAACCCTTTACTTGACTTTATGACAAGTATACTTTACTATTTGTCGCGGTTACTTTTCACTGGAGACCGGGATGTCGGCCAAGACAGTCACTCAAAGCTCCACGTTTTTCGCGCGACCTGCGATGTGGGTCTGCGCTTGGGTCCTCGCCTGGATCGGCGCTCGAGCCGTCCTCGAAAGTTCGTCGGTCCCCTCCTGGGCGCGCGTCGCGGCGGCACTGGCACCGGCGCCCATCGCCGGGGCTGCCCTCCTGGCCATTCTTCGCGGAGCGCGGGAGCTCGATGAGCTCGAACAGCGCATTCAGCTCGAAGCATTGGCCTTTGCGTTCGTCATGGCCCTGCTGCTCATCATGACCCTCGGCCTCCTGGAACTGGCCGTCACGCTGAATCGCGACGACTGGAGCTACCGGCACGTCTGGGCGATGCTGCCGCTGCTGTACTTCGCCGGCCTGGCACTCGCTCGGAAGCGCTACGCGTGAAGAATCGGCTCAAGGTGCTTCGTGCCGAACGTGACTGGTCCCAGGCGGATCTGGCCGACCGACTCGCCGTGTCCCGGCAAACCATCAACAGTATTGAAACCGGCAAGTACGACCCGAGCCTGCCCCTGGCGATCCGGATCGGTAGGCTCTTCGGCCGGCCGGTCGAAGAGATCTTTCTGGACAACGGTCAGGATGCCGGCGGTGATCGCTGATTGAGTAGAAGTCGCAGGAACAAGGAGCAGGGTCAGTTACCGAGCTTCAGCCGACCCGCATCGTGCTCCCGGTTCAGGATGCGCATCAGCAGGCCGCCGGCGACCGCCAATGGAAAACCAAGGAGCGATCCGATGATCGCCGCCGCCAGGACGCCCTCCCGGATGCGTTCACTGTCCGCGAGACGAACCCAGCCAGGCGAGCACGGCGGCCACCGGGCCCGCCGTCCCTCAGTCGCGCGCGCAGCGAAACACCATCCACGAACGGCATGACGAAGTACGGTGCGCCGCCGACTTCGCCCGCGCTGTGCACGGGCACGATGTGCGGATGTTGCAGCCCGGCCGGGCCCGGGCGTCGCTCATTCTGTCCTCATGGTACGGGCCGGGTCCACTCGCGTCGCGCGGAACGCGGGCAGTGCGCTCGAGACCAGGGCCGCGGTGCCAAGCACGGCCAACGCGGACGCGAGCGTCACCGCGTCGAACGGGGACACGCTGTACAGCAAGCTGCCGAGCGATCGCGACGCCGCCAGCGAGAGCAACGTTCCCGCCGCCAGCCCGGGCACGACGGCCCGGCCCGCCGAGCGGATGACCATGCCGCGCACGCTCCCCGGCGTCGCGCCTAACGCGATGCGGATACCGATCTCGCGGCCGCGCTGCGCCACGGAGTACGAGATGACGCCGTAGATCCCGGCGATGGCCAGGACCAGCGCCACTGCGGCAAACGTGGCCAGGATCGTCAT
>CAMPKM010000113.1 GCA_946887155.1 uncultured Gemmatimonadota bacterium | reverse complement strand
GCATTTGCACGGAGGAACGGACTGACATCATCCAGCGTCAACGTCGCCCGGCTCGAGAGAACACTGGACGCCTCAATGACGCTCTTCAATTCGCGCACATTGCCCGGCCAGTGGTACTCCATCAATCGGCGTTCCGCCGACGCGGCAAGGTCGGTCGCGGAGCCAACGGACTGTGACAGGAAATGACGCGCCAATGCCGGACTGTCTTCGGCCCGCTCGCTCAACGCGGGCAACCGGATGACCACCTTTCCGAACCGATGCAGCAGGTCGTCGCGGAATTTCCCCGCGTCACGCAGCGCTTGCAGGTCTTCATTGCTTGCGGCGACGATGCGGAAGTCGCTGCTGACGTCGGAGCGGGCACCAACCGGGCGGAATTGGCGGCTCTCCAACGCTCGCAGGAGTTTCGCCTGGTTTCCGAGCGCCAACCCGCTCACCTCATCGAAGAAGCACGTGCCTCGATCAGCCTGAGCGAGGAATCCGCGAGTATCCGTCAGCGCTCCGGTAAAGGCCCCACGCACGTGCCCAAAGAGCGCGTCCTCGAACATCGTTTCGGCGATGGCGCAGACGTTGAATGGCACGAAGTCGCCCCGCCGCCCGCTGGCGAGATGCAGCGCGTGCGCGACCAGTTCCTTTCCGGACCCCGTGGGACCCTGGATCAGCACCGGAAGGTTCGACGGCGCCACTCGCATGACGAGTTCGCGCACGCGGCGAATCGGGATCGAGTCGCCCCGAATCAGGATGTCGAGTGCATTCATGGAGGGGGCACTCCCGGACCAGACGCGCGCCGGCGGAACGGTTCACTGGCACGAGCCGCATCGTCATCGTCCCGGATCACGATGGGCTTGAGAAAGAGGAACAATTCCGTTTCCGTCGTCCGACTGGATTGATGACCGAACAGCGCGCCGATAAGGGGAATTCGCGAGAGAATCGGCACGCCGCCGCTGTTGACGTCCCGCTGTCGATCGCTGATGCCACCAAGGACCACGGTCTGCGAGTCACGGATAAGCAGTTGCGTTGAGACCGATCGCGTCGAAATGATGGGAGCATCGAATGCGGTTTCGCTCGTGGCGGCATTGACCTCCTGCGTCACGACGAGCATCACGTAACCGTCTCCGCTGATGGTCGGCTTGACCCAGAGCTTCGTTCCCACGTCGCGGTATTGCACGACCTGGTCACGCTGCGGCGCATCGGTCGGAAGTGACCGCGACACCTGAATGAAGGGGCGCTGACTGCCGACGTTGATCTCGGCGGTCTGGTTGTTAGCGGTGAGTACGACTGGGCGGCTGACGATACGGACGTCACCGCGCGCCGCTGCTGCACGCAGCGTGAGCTCCGCGTCGACACCCCCGGCCCTCATGACCTTGAGCACGAAGTCGCCAAGCCCGAGTCCTGAGGTACTGGCTGACGCAGTGGCCTTGCCACCGTTGGGGATCGCAGTCTCCGGTACCTTCGTCTCCAAGCCAAGGGCGAAGGTCCGGTCCTTTCGGACTTCGGCAATCAGCACTTCGATCAACACCTGCAATGGACGAATGTCGAGTTCCTGCACGGCGGCTTCGAGGAGCGCAAAGTCGTCGCGACTGGCACGGATGAGGAGACTATTCGTTCCGGCATCGGGCACGATCGTAACTTCCCCTCGCAACGCCGCCGCGCGGCCGGCGACACGTTGTACCGCTTCCGGTGGCGGAGGACTATCCGGTGGAGGAACCGCGGCATCCCGTATCTGGTCCGGCAGGGTTCGGCGTTCCGAGCCCAACTCGCCTAACGCTTCCGCCCGGCCATACAGTGCGTTCACCGTGGCCGCAACGTCCGTGGCGCGAGCATGCTTGAGTCGTACCACGAAGAGCTCCGGAACGGTACCGCCTTGACTTCGAAGGCTCGGTGGCCTTCCCTCGCCGTTCGATGCCTGGTCCCGGCCGCGCACGCGATATGCCTTGGCGGTTGTGTCCTCGGAGAAGTCGAGATTCTGACTTTCCAGGAGTCCCTTCAGGAGAGGGAGCACCTCCGAGCGCGCAATCGCACGCGGCGTTTCGAGGGTGATCCGTTGCCCGGAAACACCCCCGATCAGCACCGGGCGATCCAGGAAGCGCGCGAGGGACATTATCGCGCCACGCAGATCCGCGTCCACGAGACGGATCGATACGCTATCGCCCGACTGGACGATCGCACTATCCGCCTGCGCAATCACGCGACGCGGACAGGTCAAATAGGTGCCTAACAACAATCCGGTTAGCACAGCCAGTCGCTTCAATTCCATGGGACAACCACTCCGTAAGTCCACTGCTGGTCACCTGAACGCACAACGAGCGAGTCCTTCTTTACCGACACGATTAGAAACGGGCCAAAGGTGAGCCCCGCCTTTACGACGACGGCACCCCGAACGCCAGGAAGGCCTTCGACGAGCGCTTCCCAAACCGGACCGCCGAATGTACCGCGAAGCATGAGTTCCGGCGCGCTGGGCTTCGGAGGGGCGGTGTCGACAACCGGTGGAGCAACCTCCACTACGGTCGCTTCAACGCCCCGCCTATCGAGGCGAAACGGATTGGCGCTGATGATCATGGCAACGAGGCTATCGCCATCCGGTTCCGTGCTGATTCCGGCGAACGCTGCTCGCCCGGTACTCGCACGCGGCGCGATCGTTGCTTCCGGACGGAGGCGCATCGTCGCCAGGGTGCCTGTGCACGCAACGGCGCATGTCGCAATCCACAGTGCACGCTCAAGAACCTCTCGACGCATCACGACGCAGTTCGGGTCACGAGTGCCAGCGCGTCGATGACGAGGAACACGTCCAACTGCGTAGGAACTCCTCCCGACGCTTGAAAGTCCGGGGCAGAGATCGTCAGCTCACGTACGCGCACCAACTTCGGCGACTCGGCGAGCGCGTTCAAGAACTCCGCAATACGCCGGATATCTCCTTTGACGTTTCCGGAGACCGAGATCCGCGTGATCGCTCGAGTCGCTGACGTGTCGGGCGACACCTGCATCGGTCCAGCGGACACACCGGCATCGGCTGCGGCGTCCGCGACGAGATTGCTCAGGTTCGCCGAAGCACTGGCGAGGCTGGCAGCTTGAAAGAGTCCGCTTTCTCTGAGTGAGAGCTCCCGTGTCGTCGCGACCGACTGGACCGAGTCGGCAGCGGCTTGACCGATTAACGCTTGCGCCTGTTCGAGGCGCGCCCGTTGAGTCAGCATCTCGGCGTCAGATTCCGCGAGCAACGACCGATAGACCGGCAATCCCTTCGACGTCGTGAGAATGCCGACGATGACGACAATTCCAAGTCTCATCGCTCGGCGGTTCCGAGCGGCGCTCGACGTGTCGTTCATCGCGCTCGCCCACCGAATTCAAAGCGAATGGTGGCCTTTTCCAGGTCACGCTCGCCGATTCGTTCGCGGCCGATTCCCCCGTCCAGCACGGAGGTTACGAACGACTCCGACGATTCCAGCTCGACGAGGACGTCCATTGCGCGATCGCTGAACACAACCAAGTGACCACCGGCGCTGTCAGCCTGGAACTGCGATATGGTCGCGTTAGGCGGCAGCAGGTGAGTCACTTCCGCGAGGAGCGCGGCCCAGTTTCGCGTGCGATGCTCGAAGCCACGGATCGCAGCAAGCGTTGTTTCGATGCTCGCGAGCGAGCGTCTTCGCTCTTCCGCCCTGCGGACGGCTGGCGCCATGGAGCCGAGCGCTGCAGCGTCCCTGGAATGGATCAACTCGACCACCGCAAACGGACTCACCAAGGCAACGACTAACGCAGTAGCGAAAACAGCGCTGGCGACATGCAGGCGCCACCTCGGTACTGGGCGCGCGCGACGAGTTTTGTGCGGGTTGATCCCGATTGGGAACGGAAGTCTCGACATGGCAGCGGCCAGTGCCGGAGCGAGCCTCGGCTCCCGATTCGGGTCGATGACCCGCACTTGCGCTGGGGTGCCGGCCTCGGTTGTCGTCTCGCGAGCATGGAATGCGCGATCGAGATGGATCAATCGCCCTCCGTCACATTCCCCGCGCATAACGATTCCACCATCGCTCCACTCGAACGATCCGGTCCCCGTTCGCACCGCTAGCGCCGTCGGAACCGAGACTATCGCGCGGAGCCCGAACCGCAACTCCCGCAATGTTTCGGTAATCAGGTCGACGGTAGCCGCGTCAAAGCACTCTGCCCAACCGGGTCGCTTTTCTCGGGAGATCGTTATGACACCGCCCGCGCCATTTCGGAACAACATGCCAGCCTGGTTCCTGATCACGGCGTCGAGCGCCTTTCGATCACCCGTTAGGGGAACGTCCGCTAACCCGCGGGTCTGGCAGCGAGTCGGGCCGAGCACGATCCGTGTATCGGTGTCCTTTGCAGTTTTGCCGACCGACGCCAATACCGTCACGAGCGCCTCGCGAAGATCAACTGAGCTGTCGAGCGGACAGTGTACGGCACGAGTGGCTCGGCCGCGCGTAACAACGACCGCGAACACATCGTTTGCTTCTACGGAAATGCCGATAGTTGTCGTCATGGACGCCTCGTTCGTTCGAGCACGGCGAGGCGATCGTTCCCCAGAGCAACTCGAACATCGAGAATCGCGTCGACCGGAGTGCGCTGACCGTGCGCAATCGCGCGAAGCGTCCACGATTCCGGAATGGCGGTCGTCATTGACAACAATTCCGCCGCATGAGTCTCCAGCGAGTCGCGCGCTTCGCCGGCGAGCAGGGGCAACAAGGCGGTCGGATCAACGATTGGCTGCCCGCGGCGGCGATGCTGCGCTACTATAGAAGCAGCCTCCACCGACATACCCGGCAAGCTCGCCAACACGGGCAGCGGAGCCTGGCTCCACACGACTGGCGGGCGGTCCACGCCAAGCAGCGTATCGATTCCCCTGATTTCCGCGAGGCCGCGAATGAGGAGCATTTCCTCCGAGGCCCGAACGTCGCCATTCCTCGGGTGCGCCAGTAGCCTGTCCGCGTACCACGCTGACTCAGCCCCACCCGGACGCGCAATCGTGTCGTCATCGCGCCAGTCCAGAATTGCGGCCACGACCGCGAACGCGGACCGATGACTCACCCCAGCGCTCAGGAGAAGCCGGATTAGCTGATCGCTGCTCAGGGCGTTGATGTTTCGAGTGGCACCGTCAGCCCGGGCCGATGCAGAACACCCTGGTGGTACGACTATAGCGTGCCTGACGAGCGTGCGAAGTTCATTCCAGCGCGCCTGCAGAGTTGGCGTGTCGGGTGCATCCGCCCACAACGCAGTCTGGAGCCCGATGATCATCGTCTCGACACAACCTTCGGCCCGCCACGTCGCTTCGATGATGGCGGCGCGGTTCGTGGCGGCGCCGATTTCTTGTCGTGCGATCAGCACGGCAGCGAGTGAAATGGTGGCTACGGCGGTTGTGACCCAGAGGACTACCAACAGAACGAATCCTCTCCGCTTCCGCGGCCGAACACAGCGTGTCCTCATCCGCGCGACCCTATTCGAAGGATCATCGTGTCCAATCCGACATCAACTCCGATGGCGAGTGGCGCGGTACGTGTGCCCGACCATTCAGTGCGCCAGACTCCACCTCGCTCGCTCGACTCGAGGAACATCAACGCGGCGTACCGCAGTTGATTCCGCAGAATGACGCGGTCTAACGCTGGAGATGTCATGATTACGCTGACTCCGCTTGCCGACGAGTCCACGCGGATCGTCGCAGAGCACTGTTCGAGCCACCCACCGGCAACCAAGCAGTGCGTAGCAAAGCGCGCCACTTTCGCGGTGCCTACGAACGGTTCGTCCCGGCCCGCGGCTGACAACCTGCTGACCGTCGTGCGAACGAGATCCTCGGCGTTCGCGGCACCGCCAAGGCTGGCGGTACTGTTGAGCAGGTCGGACGCCCCACGCCCAATGGTCTCGACCAGAAGCCGGCCAGTCGTGACAATCAACCCGGCGACAGCCAGCGCTACGATCATCTCGATAATCGTGAATCCGTTAGGCAGGCGACTCCGTCTGCGGATGGTCATGGAGCGCTGACAGAGGGACGGAACAGCCGGGTTGTAATCAACACCTTTGAGGAATCGCTCAACCTCACGTCATACAAGCCTGCTCCACTTCTCTGGATCCTGAGCCGCCACGGCCCTTGATCCCGTTCTCCCAACCGCCGATCGAGATCGGCAGCGGACCATAACGCGACAGCTTCCATGAAGGAGCTCGCGGCGCGAACAGCTGCCTCGCGCGCTTGCGCTCGACGCACGCTGTCGTACGACTGTACGACGATCGACGATGCAGCCATACCAGCCAGCCCGAGGATGGCTAACGATATGACCGACTCGATCAGCGCAAATCCGCGTCGGATTGGCCTGGTCACCTTGGGATGGGCTGCGAGTCGACAAGTACGCGCCCGTCAGGCATCGCGGTCACTCGTCGTCCGGAACTGTCGAGTACCGTGCTTTGAGGGCGACCTCGCTGAATGGCCTCGATCCGAAGTTGGGCCATGCGGGTTTCGGGCGAGGTAGCGGTTACACGCGGGAGCGCGCGTTCGAGTGCGAGCCCGCTCACCACGGCACAGGTGGCGATGATCGCTATGACGACCAGGAGCTCGATCAACGTGAATCCGGAACGCGCCTTCATGATGGTCGCACCGCGTACACCGCCTGCAGCAGACCCATGGCGATGGCAGCCGTCGTCAAGCCGAAGAAAAGGATCAGCGCGGGCTCGAGCAGGCGCGTGAGCGTCTTCAACATCTGCTCGACACGACTGCTTTCGAGCTCGGCGGCATGTCTCATCAGTGCCGACAACCTTCCACTTTCCTCGCCTGCCCTGAGACATCGCGCCGCCGACGCGGTAATGGCGTGGGCATCCAGAAGGGATGTCGCAATTGATCCACCACGGGTGATCGACGTTCGGCCCGTGAGGATTCGCGCCCCGACTTCCGCATCGCCCGACGACGGCGCGACGTGTACCAGCGCCGTGGCGACTGGCACACCGCTGTCGATCAGGGCGGCAAGTGTGTGAAGCGTTCGCGAGGTTGCCGAGGCCAGACGTAACGAGCCGACGGCAGGGAGTTGAAGAAGGAACTGGTGAAACCGCCGCAGACCGCCTTCGGTGCGGACCCAAGCCTGAAACGCGAGTGCCATCCCACCCAGGAGACACAGAATGACGAATCCGGAATTCTGAGCAAAGCTTCCGACGTTGATCAACACAGTCGTGAGCGGCGGTGGTTGTTGCCCCAGGTCTGCGATGATGGAAGCGAATCGTGGAAGGACAGTGGTGAAGAGAACGGTGAACGTCACAAGCCCCACGGCCAGCAACAGCAACGGATAAGCGAGTGCGCCTTTGATGGCTTTTCTGATTCGAGCCTGACCTTCAGCGACCGTGGCGGCACGTTCGACCGCGTCGATGAGCCCAACGCCGTTATCTCCCGCGGCCACGATTCCCAGAACGTCTCGCGGAATCCCCAGCGAGGACTCCCGCAAAGCTTCGGAGAAGCTTCCACCTTCCCGAACGCGCGAGCGAATAGACGGCCATGCAGCTCGCCAGCTACGTGGAGCAACCTCTTCAAAGATTCCGAGGACTTTGCTGAGAGGAAGTCCGGATCGAAGCAGCGTCGCGAAGATTCGCAGACCAGTGGCCAACTCCGTCGCTGCGGTCGAGCGTCGATATTGCCACAGCGCCGGCGAGATGCTTTCGATGAACGACACCTGCTCGCGGAGCTTGCGAGTCGCGGCTTCCATGTCCACGGCGACGATGACCCCCGCCGTAGGCTGGCCATCGCGCGTGAACGCGCGGTATCGGTAAGACCGAGTCGTCACTTGACCGACCCACCCCATGACGTGAGGTCGGCATCCTCTTCGAGGCCACCGATCTTTCCGTCACGACCGAGCGAGTACAGGTCGTACGACTCGGAATTCACGACTCCCGGAGAAACGTAGACGTAGGGCCGACCCCAGGGATCGTTAGGGAGTTCCTTGCGGAGATAAGGACCCTTCCAGATCAGCTCCGTCACTGCCTGCGCTGGTCGCGTGCGAAGTGCCTGCAGTCCTTCCACCGTCGTGGGGTACGCTGCGTTATCGACCCGA
>CAMPKM010000112.1 GCA_946887155.1 uncultured Gemmatimonadota bacterium | reverse complement strand
AGCCGCGGAAACACGTCCAGCCCTCCCTGGCGAATCACATAGTCGTGATACCCGCCACGAAACGAACTGCCGCGATACTTGGTGACGCTCAGGCGCCGGCGGATCGTGCCGAACGCGGGGAGCGAATGCTCGAGCAGGACCGATCCATGGGCGATACTCTGTACCTGAAGGTCGTGCTCGGCCGCCGTGAGATCATCGAGCAGCAGGACCGTACATTGTCGTCCCGCAAAGTACTGCTTCAGGGCCAGGATTTGCCGGCGGTACCGCAGGGGATTGCCGGCCAGCAGGCGCAGCTCGGACAGCGAGTCGAACACCAGTCGCCGCGGCCGGATACGCTCGACGTCATCGAGAATGCGTTCTGTCGTATCCGAGAGCTCGACTTCCGAAGGATGAAAAACCGTGTACTGCTCGGCTGGGTTCAGGGCGTCCGGCGACGGGACCATCTCCCGGATGGTGATTCCATCGAGGCTCCAGCCATGTGATTCGGCCACGGCACCGATTTCCTCCTCGGTCTCGGAGAGGGTGACGTAGAGACAAGGTTCTCCGAGCCTAACGCCCTCGAACAGGAACTGGAACGCGAGCGTGGTTTTTCCGGAGCCAGGCATGCCCTCGACGAGGTAGAGCCGGTCTGGGAGAAAACCGCCGTGGAGAACGTCATCCAGGCCGGCGATGCCCGTGGAACAGCGTAAGGGTTCGGGGATCATGATCTGGGAGGTGTTCGGCGTCGGCTGCCCACGTCTTTCGCCGCTTGTTCTGCGCGGCATCGCAAGTAAACCGCACGAAACAAGCGCGGGGCAAGCTCGGCGGTCCGCGAGAAACTAGCGGCCGGGGTATCGCCACCCGCCATTACCTGAAGGGGGTAACCCGGCCCTGCGCTTTCAGGTGGTAGCGACCGCGAACGAGAAACGGCGCGCAACCGGTGGCTGCGCGCCGTTCATCGTGAGCTCCCGAGGCAGGACTCGAACCTGCGACCCGGCGATTAACAGTCGCCTGCTCTACCAACTGAGCTACTCGGGAAGGGACGCGAAAAGTAACCGGGAAAGGGGAGAGATTGCAGAGGGCGCGGGCCACACGAACCCTGGGCAGACGCACCCAGATCGGCGTGTGCCAACGTGGCTCCAGGTCCGTAAGTTCGAGTCATTCGTTCCGACCTGTCATGACCAATCCTGCTATGCGATCTGTCGCGGTAATCACTGGCGCCTCGAGTGGCATCGGCGAAGAATTCGCCCGCCAACTCGCCGCGTACGGGTACGACCTGGTCCTCGTTGCCCGGAGAGTGGACCGACTTGCCACATTGGCCGGAAAATTGTCGTCGGCGCACGGCGTCGAGTGCGCACCGGTGGAAGCCGACCTGTCCGACGAAAAGGATCGTGAGCGACTCTGTGAGGCGCTGGCGAGCGACCGGGCGCGAATCGAGGTTCTGGTCAATAACGCCGGCTTCGGAACGCATGGATTCTTTCACGAAACCGATCTGGCCCGCGAACTCGAGCTGATCGAGGTCAATTGTGCAGCGCCCGTGCATTTGACCAAGCGCCTGCTCCCCGGGCTGCTCGAGCGACGGAAGGGGTATGTGCTCAACGTCGCGTCGCTCTCGGCGTTCACGCCAGGCCCGGTGATGGCGATGTACTTCGCATCGAAGGCCTTTTTGCTCTCATTCTCTGAAGCGTTATGGGAAGAATGCCGTGACACCGGTGTGGTCGTGACGGCGTTATGCCCTGGACCCGTGAAGACGGAGTTTCAGTCCACGGCGGGGCTGTCGTCGAAGGCACGGTCGAGTGGTACGGCTCCCGTTCCGGTCGAACGCGTCGTCGATGACGGACTCAAGGCGCTGTTTGCCGGCAAGCGCGTCGTCATTCCGGGTTATCAGGCACAGATGGCGGCGATGTTGTCGCGTGTTACGCCAAGGTCACGCGCGCTCAAGACCGTGCGCCGCATTCAGGAAGAGCGGCGACGCCAGTCGAGGGAACCAGAAGTCTGAAAAAATGGGGTCAGACCCCGATTTCTCCGCCGCTATGGCGACGTCCTCGTGGAGCGCGCTCGTCGCGCAGCAGCGGAGCCAGCCATTGACCCGTCAATGACCGCGGATTCTTGGCGATGTCCTCGGGCCTTCCCATCGCAACCACTTCACCACCACCCGGGCCCGCCTCGGGACCGAGGTCGATCACCCAGTCCGCCTGCTTGATCACGTCCAGGTTGTGTTCGATCAGCACGAGCGTATGACCGGCGTCGATCAATCGGTCGAAAACGCCTGACAATTTCCGGATGTCATCCACGTGCAGGCCCGTGGTGGGTTCATCCATGATGTAGATCTTCCGACCCCCTTTCCGTTCGCCTGACGCGAGCTCGCGCGCGATCTTGATCCGCTGCGCTTCGCCTCCTGACAGGGTCGTCGCCGACTGACCCAGTCGCAGGTAACCCAGGCCAACCTGCTGCAACTGCCAGAGCGCCTGGCCGAGTTTCTCCTGCCACACGAAGAACCGGATCGCCTGGTCGACCGTGAGCTGCAGGACATCGTGGATCGACTTTCCCTTCACCATGACGTCGAGCACGTCAGGCTTGAAGCGGCGGCCGCCGCAGACGTCGCATGGCACGAACACGTCGGCCATGAAGACCATCTCGACTTGCACCACGCCCGCGCCGTCGCAGCCATCACATCGTCCACCAGCGACGTTGAAGCTGAATGTGCCGGGAGTAAACCGGCGTTCCCGCGCCAGGGGCTGTGACGCGAAGAGCTTCCGGATCTCGTCGTATGCCTTCACGTATGTCACCGGATTGGATCGCGGCGTGCGGCCGATGGGCTCCTGGTCGATCAGCACGACGGCATCCAGTGATTCCGTTCCGGTGAGTGAGGTGAACGACCCGACGCGTTCACCGAGATGCTGTCGCGCGCTGTGCTCGCCGGCCAGGCGCGTTTCCAGCGCGCGATACAGCACATCGTGCACCAGCGTGCTCTTGCCGGACCCGGACACCCCGGTGACCACCGTCAACGCGCCTAACGGGATCTCGATGTCGACCTGCTTCAGGTTGTGCTCGCGTGCGCCTTTCAGCACGATGCGCGTCCGGCCCAGTGGCCTCCGCTTTGACGGGACGGGTATCGACATCGCGCCGGTCAGGTACTGGCCGGTCAGCGGGCTTCGCGCGGCGTCACTCACCGGCCCCTCGAACACGATGCGGCCGCCAAGTTCACCGCTCCCCGGCCCCAGCTCGATGAGGTGATCGGCCATCCGGATGGCGTCGAGGTCGTGCTCGACGACAAGGACCGTGTTGCCGCCATCCCTCAGCCGATGCAACAGACCGAGCAGCCGATCCATGTCGCGCGGATGCAGGCCGATCGATGGTTCGTCGAGGACGTACAGCGTGTCGACCAGCCGTGCCCCGAGCGAGTTCGCGAGCGAAATCCGCTGTGCCTCGCCGCCGGACAGCGTGCGCGCGGCCCGATCGAGGGTGATGTAGCCGAGTCCCACGTCGCAGAGAAAGTCGATCCGATCGACGGCTTCGCGCAGGATGTGACTGGCGACGTCACGCTCGAACGCCGTCAGCTCGATCGATCGGACCCAGGCGCGCAGGCCATCGATCGTGAGCGCCGAGACTGCGGCGATGTCCTGGCCGGCGACGCGGACGTTGAGCGCATCGGGCTGAAGCCGCGCTCCGCCGCATGCTCCGCACGTCTTTGCCGTCTGGTACCGCCGCAGGAAGACGCGGATGTATTGCTTGTAGCGTTTCTCTTCGAGGTCGGCGAGGAACGGGAGGATGCCCTTGAACGATCGGGTCCGGGCCTGCAGCAACTGGTGGCGCTGGCTGGCCGGCAGGTCGCGCCAGGGTGTGTCCATCGGGATGCCTTCGCGGGAGGCAAACGACGCCAGCGTGCGGCGCCGGCCGTCGTACCTGGGTTTCGTCCACGGGTCGATGGCGCCCTCGCGCAGGGTTCGCTCGGGGTGGGGCACGATCAGCGTTTCGTCGTATTCGAGCACCGCGCCGAAACCGTTGCACGTCGGACACGCCCCGCGCGGGTTGTTGAACGAGAAGAGCTGCGGCGTCGGCTGTGGCGCGCGGAATCCATCGTTAGGACACTGGAACCGTTCGGTGAAACGGAGTTCGGGAAACGGGGAATCGGGGGCCGGGGAATCGGGAATCGGGAATCGGGAATCGGGACGCGATTCAGTCCTTTCGCTCTCGGCGTCACGCGCTGGTTCCGATGGCGGACTCTGGCCTCGGGCCTCCGACATCAGCACGACGCAATCACCGTCTCCGTCCCTGAACGCGGTGCCGACCGACTCGGCAATTCGGCCTCGCAGGTCCGGATCGACGGACAGTCGGTCGACAACCACCAAGAGTCGCTCAGCGCGACTCAACGCGACCTTCTCCGCGTCGATTTCCTCCAGCGTCTTCATATCACCGTCAACGACCACCCTCAGGAACCCCTGGGCTCGCAGGTTCTCGACCACCATCGCGTCGGTGACCTTGGCCGACAGTTTCAACGGGAACGCCACGACGAACCGCGTCCCCGGCTCCAGGGCCAGGAGTGTGTCGGTGACGGATTGGACCGTGTCCGGCCTCAACTCGCGCCCGCACCGGGGGCAGAAGGTCCGCCCGATCCGGGCCCAGAGCAGGCGCAGGTAGTCGTAGACCTCCGTTGAGGTGCCTACCGTGGACCGCGACGTCCGTGTGGGATTCTTCTGCTCGATCGCCACCGCCGGCGACACGCCATCGACGCCGTCGACATCGGGCTTTTCCATCCGCTCCAGGAACTGCCGGGCGTACGCGGACAGGGATTCGACGTACCGGCGCTGCCCCTCGGCATACACGGTATCGAAGGCGAGGGACGACTTGCCAGAACCCGACGGTCCGGTGATCACCGTTAGGCGCCGCCGGGGAATGGCGACGTCGAACCCCTTCAGGTTGTTCTGCCGGGCGCCCCGGACGAGAATCTGGTCCTTCACGAACCAAAGCTAAACCGCCATCCGTCCCGGTCCGGGACGGCCGGAGGGGTGGGTTAGAGAACTCACAAGTCCCATCGTCATCACTGCTTGCGTGGTCAGAGGTTGCCGGAATAGCTTCCCCCACTCCAACGCGGGCGGCGGTGGCAGTCGCGGTCGGTTCAGGCCGCCTATAGGTTTTCCCGCCGCCACGCTGACCCATCCCCCTTTGCCCCAGATGCGACAAGTTCAGGTTCGCGCGACCGTGAGTCTGCCGGCTATGGAACCCATGATCGGCGATCGGAGCACGACGAACCTGAGAAGCAAGCACAGGGGGACCTGCGCCTAGTGGATATGCACGTCGCAGCCCGTAGTGACGTGGGCATGGTGCGATCGGGGAATGAGGACTCCTTCTTCGCTCACGCCAGCAAGCAGGTAGGCCTGTTCATCGTCGCCGACGGAATGGGTGGCCACGCAGCGGGTGAGGTTGCCAGCGAAATGGCGGTTCAGATCGTGTCCCGGGAGCTGTCCGACTTGCAGCAGCTCAACGGGCCGGCGCCGCGCGACCGGATGGCCGAATCGATCCGGAACGCCAACCGGGCGATCTACGAACGGACGATCAACGAGTCCGACAAGCAGGGCATGGGCACCACCGTTTCGGTCCTCGTCGTCTCCGGGGCCCGCTGGCTGATCGGCCAGGTCGGTGACTCGCGCATCTACCTGCTCCGCGACGGGGCGCTCACCCAGCTCACAAAGGATCACTCCTACGTGCAGGAACAGGTCGATGCCGGCCTGCTGACGCCAGAACAGGCGCGCTATCACCCCTACAGCAACGTGATCACGCGCTGCGTCGGTGCCGGCGAAGAAGTCGAGGCTGACACCTTCACCGGCGAGTTCCGGGCCGGCGACGTGTTCCTGGTCTGCAGCGACGGCCTCACGGGCATGGTGGACGATCGCCGGCTGCAGCAGCTCCTGCTTTCACGCGCCTCGGCTGGTCGAATCGTCGACGCGTTGATCGCGGAGGCGAACTACCGCGGTGGCCTCGACAATGTCACCGCCGTCGTGGTGCAGATTATCGCCGCCGATAGCGGGGACGACGAAAAGACCGAAGAAGCGCCCGCGCTCCCCGAAGGCCATACGCCGACTTCCTCGCCGTCAACAAAGTCTGCCTGATGGCGGGCGAATCGGTCGGCGAACTGGCTGAGCTCTACCTCGGCAACCTGCTGTACGCGCTCGAGCGGTGTGCCATGGCGCTGGAGGCCGAGGGGAAGACTGACGACGCGGCGTTCTACCGCGCGATTGCGAGGAAGCTCGCGGCTGCTCGAGGAAGCACGGGGTGAAGCCGGTAGGTCGAGCTGGCATGAATTTCCAGCTCCGTTTCAGCTTCAGTTACCTGCTCAAGAGCGGCTCGCCATTCGCCACCCGAGACTGCACCTCTCTGGGGTTCATCGTGGCCAGTTGCAGCACGGACTTCCGGTTGATTTCGACCGGCCGGGCGACGAACACGCGGAGCCAGCGGGCGCTCCGGTACAGCTCATCGGACAGGCGCGGCAGGTTGATCGAGCCGTCGAGTCCAACCCCGGTCAGCCGGCGGACTTCGCCATTGCGGCGCAGGACCGGCAGGTCGAGGTCCAGCATCTGCGTCTTGGCCGGATAATCCAGCAGGACCTCGCCCTTGCCGAGTCCCAGTTCGCTGGACAACTGGTCCTCGGCGGCCGCGACCAGCTCACGTTCGTTGGCAATCCACTCGCCGGCGCCGTCCGGCAGGTCGGCACTCGGGCATTCGAATGCGCGCTTGTGAAGCCGGCGCTCACGCAGTCCGCGGAGCAGGGCAGACGGCGCCCGCTCGTCGAGTTGGTGCAGCAATGACTCGTCGCTGAACGACGACAGTTCGCTGACTCGCAAGGCACCGGAGCGGATGGCGTCCGCCACCAGCCGCTTGTACATCGCGGTCGCGCTGCGCACGGCGTGATGCCAGTAGACGTTGCGGTACATCTGGTACTTGGCGAACAGCAGCGACTCCAGCGCCGACAGGCCCTTCTCGGCGACTCCGATCGTCAGGCGGCGCGTCACCGGGTCGGTGACGAGCGTGAGCGAGTGAATCAGGCGATCGACATCGATCTCCCCATAGGGCACGCCACACATCAGCGCGTCGCGCTTGAGGTATTCGATCTTGTCCAGGTCGATCGACCCCGAAATCAGGCCCTGGAGCGGGCTCGCGCTATGCCCACGAATGAGCTCGACGACCCGCTCCGGCGCGTCCGGCGCAATGGCCTCGCGAAGTACATCGGCGATTTCGCCCCGTGTCAGCAGCGCGCCAGCGACGTCCTCGTGATGCGGCGCGCCGATTTCCTCCAGCGCGTGGGAAAACGGGTAGTGGCCGATGTCGTGCAGCAGCGCCGCGGCGGCCACGACTCTCGCCTCGCCGGACAGTCCGGGCGAGACATCACCGCGGCCCTGCAGCATCGCCAGCGTGCGGCCGGCGAGGTGCCACGTGCCTAACGCGTGCTCGAACCGCGTGTGCGTGGCGCCCGGATAGACCAGGTACGCCAGGCCGAGCTGGCGGACATACCGCAACCGCTGGAACGCTCGCGTGTCGACGAGCCGCAGGGCAAGTTCGTCGAGCGAGATGTTGTTCCAGAGTGGATCGCGAATGATGTCGAAGGAGCGAGTCTGCACGGATAACCACGGATGAACGCGGGTACGCCTTGAGAAGCGAGTCTACGCGGATTTTGCGAATCAACAGAAAGCAAAACAGGAGAAGCGAGGCTGCGCGGATTCTGGAATCAACAGAAAGAAAACAGGTGGTTCGAAAATCTAGTACGCGATCGGGTGTCGAAAGCAAAGAACCCGCGACGAGTCTCAGCCCGTGCGGGTTCCCACAAACGCCTTTGACCTATCCGCGCAAATTCGCGTAAACTCGCTTTTCAGTCCGTTGACCTATCCGTTCTTATCTTGACCCAGATTGGCGCGGGTACTGCTTGAGAAGCGAGTCTGCGCGGATTTTGCGAATCAACAGCTAGCAAAACAGGTGGTTCGAAAATCCAGTAGGCGGTCGGGAGTCGAAAGCAAAGAAACCCGCGACGAGTCTCAGCCCATGCGGGCCCCCACAAATGCCTTTGACCTATCCGCGCAAATTCGCGTAAACTCGCTTTTCAGTCCGTTGACCT
>CAMPKM010000111.1 GCA_946887155.1 uncultured Gemmatimonadota bacterium | reverse complement strand
CCTGGGATCGGTGCGCAACACCGTCCAGGACGCGGCCCGTGAAGTGGTTGCGCTCAACAGCACGGCCGAGGACATCAACCGGTTCGTGGCCACCGTCAGCCGGATTGCCGAGCAGACGGACCTCCTGGCGCTCAACGCCGCCATCGAGGCGGCCCGCGCGGGGAATGCGGGCCGGGGATTTGCCGTGGTGGCCGACGAAGTCCGCAAGCTCGCCGAGCAGGCGCAACTGGCCGCGGAAGACGTGGTGCAGCTCACACAGCAGGTGACCGCCCGGGTTTCATCGACCACGCGCGCCATGGAAGCCGGCGTCGCCAATGTCGGTGAGATCGAAACGGTCTCGCGCAACATCGACTCGGCGCTCGACGCCATCACGTCCGCGGCGGAACGAACCCGCACCGCCGCCGGCGACGTCGCCATGCGCGCTGAGCGGAACGCGGCGATCGTGGCGACCGCCGCCGAGGGCGTGCAGTCGATTGCGCGTACCGCTGAAGGCCACGCCGCCGCCGCGCAGCAGGTCAGCGCCGCAACCCAGGAGCAGAGCGCCGCCTGCGAGCAGATGAGTTCGGCCTCGACGCAGCTCATGCACGGTTCGGAACAGCTCCGGGAGCTGGTGGGAACGCTCAAGGGTTAGCGGAAATGGGGTCAGACCCCATTTTGCGCGGTCCCTCTCGCACCGCATCTTGCGGTGTGACCGAAAACGACGCTCCTCCCCGCCCCGCCATCCTGCTCTTGAGTGGCGGTCTCGACTCCACCACCCTGCTGGCGCACGCCGTGAAGCAGGGATTCGTGGTTTACGCGCTTTCCTTCCGGTACGGGCAGCGGCACGAGCATGAGGTGCGGGCCGCCACACGCGCGGCGGAACGCTTTGGCGCGGCCAAACACGTCATCCTCGATATCGACCTGAGTGCGTTCGGTGGTTCAGCGCTGACGGGGCAAGGTGAGATTCCGAAAGATCGGGACGTCGACGCGCTGGAGATCCCGATCACGTATGTCCCCGGCCGCAACACGCTTTTCCTGTCGTATGCGATGGCCTGGGCTGAAGTCATTGGCGCCAGCGACGTGTTCATCGGCGTGAATTCACTCGACTATTCCGGGTACCCCGACTGCCGGCCCGAGTACATCGAGTCGTTCGAGCGGATGGCGAACCTCGCCACGCGGGCTGCCGTGGAGGGTCACCGGCTGGTGATCCACGCGCCACTGATCCGGATGTCCAAGCGGGAGATCATCGAACTGGGAACGGCGTTAGGCGTGGACTACGCCGAGACCACGAGCTGTTACGATCCGGCACCCGATGGCGCGGCCTGCGGCCGCTGCGATGCGTGCCAGTTGCGGTTGAAGGGATTTGCCGAGGCGGGGATGACCGATCCGGCTCGTTATGCGACTCCCGTGTCCTGATGTACACGGTTCGCGAGATCTTCTACACGCTGCAGGGAGAGGGAGCGCGGACCGGGCGGCCGGCGGTGTTCTGCCGGTTCAGCGGATGCAACCTCTGGACGGGTCGCGAGGCTGACCGGGCCGCGGCCGTCTGCCGCTTCTGCGACACCGAGTTCGTCGGCGTCGGCCCGGACGGCGGGAAGTTCACGACCGCGGAGGACCTGGCGCGGGCGGTGAAGGCCGCCTGGCAGGGAAACGGGCGTGGCCGTCCCTACGTCGTCTGCACGGGCGGTGAACCGCTGTTGCAACTCGACGAAGCGGCCGTCGGCGCGTTCCATGCCGCCGGATTCGAGGTGGCGGTGGAGACGAACGGGACCTGCCTGCCCCCGCCGGGACTCGACTGGATCACGGTGAGCCCGAAGGCGAACGCCGAGACGATCCTCACCCATGGGAATGAACTGAAGCTGGTGTTCCCGCAGGAGGGAGCGCCTCCGGAACGGTATGCGTCGTGGGACTTCGACGAGTTCTACCTGCAGCCGATGTATGGCCCGGACCTCGAGGCGAACACAAAGGCGGCGCTCGACTTTTGCCTCGCCCATCCGCAATGGCGGCTGAGCCTCCAGACGCACAAGATGCTGGGCATCCGGTAAGGACCGGTCAGGGGGAGTTTCGACCTCAATGGACGTTTTCGCCGAGTTCACGTTCGAAGCCGCGCACCGCCTGCCTAACGTGCCGGCGTCGCACAAGTGTGCGCGCTTGCACGGCCATTCATTCCACGTCCGCGTCACCGTCAGCGGACCGATCGACCCGGCGCTGGGCTGGGTGATCGACTTCGCCGACGTGAAGCAGGCGTTTGCGCCGCTCCATGCGCTACTCGACCACCATTACCTGAACGAGATCGAGGGGCTGGAAAACCCGACGAGCGAGATGCTGTCGCAGTGGATCTGGGTGCGACTCCAACCGTCGCTGCCGCTGCTTTCCGCGGTCGAGGTTCGGGAAACGTGCACCGCGGGCTGCGTCTATCGAGGGTGAGACGCGCTCCGGCCCTTCCGGTCTATCGGAGCAGCGACGCGAATACCAATGCCCGCCGGCCCTTGGCCATCAGCGCATTTCTCAGCCGACGGCGCGAGCGCTGCATGGCACCGGCGGAGGGGAAACCCAAAATCTCCGCCATCAGCGTCGTCGGCTTGACGCCCCTGCGTTCGAGCTCCTGCACGTGCAGCACGCGACCACAACGCGACAGAATGCCGGGACTCGGCAGGCCCACCAGCATGATCCGGTTGTGCAGGGTCTTGCGGGAGGCGTTGAAGACCCGGGACCGGATCGACCAGACATCCAGGCGGTAAGCATTCCGCACACAGTGCATGACGAGCGACCGCTCCGGCGACTCACGGAACCACTTCCAGAGCAACTTGATCTCCGTCTCCGGTGCGGGCGCAGCCAATCGCTGGTGCATCGTCTCGACGAACGCCGTCGCGTCGGCCGGGGCATCGAGGCAGAACACCTCGTCGACGCCAACCGCGGCGAGCCGGGGGAGCAGGCGCGCCACTTCCGCCGTCGATCGCGCGAGAACGTAAATGCCAACGTGCGGCACCAGGGCCCGCAATTGCTCGATCGCTTCGATCGCCCGCAACCCGCGACGAAGGTTCGGGCCCATCACGATCGCCGTTGCCGCCGAGAGCGATGCCGCCGTCCCTGCCGCCAGCATCATCTCGAGATCGACGGGGACCAGCTTGATGGACGCGCTGCTGCTGCACAGGCTACGGACGAGATCGGCACTGGCTTCATCGACCAGAAGCTCACGGACAATCGGCCCGCTGGCCCTGGAGATCGCCTCAGAACCCGGCGGCGTCTGCAGACGCACCTCTGACTCATCCTCGTTGCCCGGTCGGAGCGTATCGAGTATCAGCACGGCGCCTGAGTAGGAGTTCCCGGCCAGGGAGGTTCCGGAGGACGGGCGTATAACACACTTTGTGGTGCTGCGGCTGTGGTTGGCAAGTGGCTGTATTGTTGTGTCGCGGGGAGTTCGGGGTCAGACTCCCATCTGCCGAAGCAACGCGTATCCGGATGTCCGCGGGAGTTTGAGTAAACCCGAACTCGTTCCTCTACCCAAGGCTGCCATGAGTAAAGGATTTTCACGCCGCGACTTTATCGCCGATTCGAGCGTGCTGGCGCTCGGCGCCATGATCGTCCCGCGCCATGTGATCGGTGCCACACAGGGGCAACGCGCTCCGTCGGACACGTTGAACTTTGCCTGCGTCGGTTTTGGTGGCATGGGCATGAACAACGCGAGCGAACTCGTGGACGCAGGGGAAAACCTGGTCGCCGTCTGCGATGTCGACATGGCATTCGTCGAACGGCAACTGGCAGGCCGCCTGCGCCCGAACCGTGACGGCGTCGTTTCGCCAGCGGCGATCAAGCTTCGCGACGCCTACACGAAGGCGGCGAAATATGCCGACTTCCGCGAAATGCTCGACCGGCAGAAAGACATCGAGGCAGTCATCGTCGCCACACCGGATCACATGCACGCTCACATTGCCCTCGCGGCGATGCGGGCCGGCAAACATGTCTACGTCCAGAAGCCGCTGACCTATTCGGTGCACGAGGCTCGGCTTCTCGCGCGTGTGGCCGCTGAAACGAAAGTGGCGACACAGATGGGCAACCAGGGCCACTCGCGTGAAGGGACCCGGCGAATCCAGGACTGGATCGCCGCGGGCGTGATTGGACCCGTCCGCGAAGTGCACATCTGGACGGATCGACCCCAGCGGTACTGGGCGCAGGGAATTCCGGGGCCCACGAACATCCCGGCGCCGCAGACGAACGCTCCAACCGCGACGGCGCCAGCCCCGAACCAGCCGGCATTACCGCCCGCTCCTCCCAGCTGGAACGTGCGCACCGTTGAACGGGCCGTTCTCTCGGCCATGGCCGCGAATCCCCGCGACCTGCCGGCTGGCCTGAACTGGGACCTGTTCCTCGGCGCCGCTCCCGGGGACATCCCCTATCACCCGGCGTACCATCCCTTCAGCTGGCGCGGTTGGGTGCCATTCGGGGTGAGCGCGATCGGCGACATGGGCGCGCACCTGATGGACCAGGCGTTCTGGTCGTTAGGTCTGACGCTCCCCACGACGATCACGTCCAACTCCACGCCGTGGGGCGGACCGGCCGCCAATCCCGCCTCATATCCGCTGGCGATGCATACGCGGTACGAATTCGCGGCGCGTGGCGGCAGGCCCGCCGTCGAGATGCACTGGTACGATGGCGGACTGTCGCCGATGGTCCTGGCCGACGTGCCGCGTCCCGACGGCGATGGCGGTGGCGCGGTATTCGTTGGTGAGAAGGGCTACCTGACGCACCAGACGTACGGCGACACCCCGAAGATCTTCCCGGCGTCGCTCGCGGCGGAGGCGGAGGCCGTGCCGAAGACCTTCGAGCGCGTCGAGACGGGGCACGAAGTGAACTGGGCGCGGGCGTGCAAGGGCGAAGCGAAGGCCAGTTGCCCGTTCGACTACGCTTCGGCGCTGACCGAGGTAATGTTGTTAGGCATCGTGGCGTTGCGCGCCGGCCAGAACAAGCGGATCGAGTACGACGCCGCGAACATGCGGATCACGAACGCGCCGGAAGCGAACCAGTGGTTGACTCGTGAGTACAGGTCAGGGTGGGCGTTGTGAGGCGTGAGGTCGTGAGGGCGTGAGGTCGGGAAATCGGGAATCGGGAATCGGGAATCGGGGATCGTGATCGTTACAGCGTGAGTTTCGACCCAAACCTTCGTATGCGCGTCTTCGAAAAACTGTTCTGCGTTTCCCTGGCGATTCTCGCGCTGACAACTCAAGCAGCGGCACAGGCGGCCAACACGTTGACCGACGAGGAGCGCGCCGCGGGCTGGAAGCTTCTGTTCGACGGCAAGTCGACTGACGGGTGGCGTGCGTATGGCGCCGACACCATGCCTGCTGGCTGGCAGGCCGTAGACGGCATCCTCACACGAGTCTCACGCGCCGCCGACATCATCACGAAGGAGCAGTTCGACGACTTCGAGTTGACGCTCGACTGGAAGCTCGGGCCCAGCGGGAATAGCGGCCTTTTCTACCGCGCGGTCGAGGGCCTGGAGTGGATCTACCATGGCGCCCCGGAATACGCGCTCCTCGATGATGCCGGACATAACGACGGGAAGAATCCCCTGACTTCGGCGGGGTCGGTCCACAGTGTGTATGCGCCTCCACGCGGCATCGTGAAGCCTGCCGGCGAGTGGAACACCTCGCGGGTCGTGGCGAAAGGGACGCACATCGAGCACTGGCTCAATGGGCAGAAGGTCGTCGAGTACGAACAGGGGAGTCCCGACTGGGCCAGGCGCGTAGCCGCCTCGAAGTTCGCCCCGTTTCCCCAGTACGGGAAAGCCATGAAAGGCCATATCGGCTTGCAGGAGCATGGTGGACGGGCGGAGTTCAGGAATATCAAGATCAGGGAACTGCGCTAACCCCGAGCCGAAGGCGCAGGGCGATCCCGGGAGGTCGCACCCTGCTGTGGTGCGCAAATCGCCCTTCGCCCTGCCCCCCAAGCATTTCGCCCCTTCCTGAGGGCGTAGTCAGCCTACAGGGCTAGCTTTAGGAGTCCGCCCGGCCGGTGAAATCGTTGACTCCTTTTCAACGGTTCGGCCGTAGTAAGTGTCGAACATCGAACCGACGAGAACCGTTCCCGTGGATATCAAGCGAGACCCCCCGAAGAAAACCAAACGGAACGTGCTGATCGCCGGTGGCGTGGTCGCCGCCGTGGCGCTGACTGTTGCCTTGAGCCAGCTCGAGGCCCGTCCACCCTCGGTCGCTCGCGCGGAAGTGATCATCGATTCCGTGCAGCGCGGTGAACTCATTCGCAACGTCCGCGCGCCTGGCACCCTCGTTCCCGAAAACATCCGGTACGTCGCCGCGGTCGTCAGCGGCCGTGTCGAAGATCGGCCGCTCCGTCCTGGCGCCATGGTCACGAGCAACACCGTCATCCTCGTGCTGAGCAACCCGGACGAGAACCTGCAGTTGCTCAGTGCCCAGGAAGCGCTGGCGCAGGCGGAGCAGAACCTCGTGACGCTGCGCGCGAATCTCGAGAGCCAGAAGCTCACCCAGGAATCGCAGATTGCGAGCCTCAAGACGCAGCTGGCAACGGCCGAGCGCAACAAGGCCACGTTCGAGGCACTGGACCAGTCGAAAAAAGGCCTCGCTTCAGAAAACGAATTGAAGACAGCCCGGGAGCTCGTCACTCAGCTCACCACGCAGCTTGGGATCGAAGAGCAGAAGCTGAAGCTGATGGAAGGGAACATCTCCGAGCAGATCGCCGGCGCCGAGAACACGGTCAACAGCAACAAGGCCATTGTTCAGTTGCGCCGCGATCGCATTGCCGGCCTCAACGTCAGGGCAGGCATCGACGGGCAGCTCCAGAGCCTGGACCTCGAGCTCGGGCAATGGATCAATTCCGGTGTCGAACTCGCTCGTGTAGCGCAGCCGGGCCGCTTCAAGGCCGTGCTCCGCGTACCTGAATCGCAGGCCAAGGACGTCGTGGTCGGGCAGAAGGTCGATGTCGACCTGCATCCCACGATCGTGAAGGGCCACGTCATGCGGGTGGACCCCGTTTCCCAGAATGCCACGGTCGAAGTCGAGGTGTCCCTCGAGGGCGAGATGCCCGCCGGCGCCCGCTCCGACCTCAGTGTCGACGGTACGATCGAGATCGACCGTCTTCCAGACGTCCTTTTCGTGCAGCGACCAGGCAACTCCCAGCCCGATCAGACTGTCGGACTATTCAAGCTGGAACCAGACGGAAAGACGGCCGTAAGGACAAACGTGAAGTTCGGCAAGGCGTCGGTGAACATGATCGAGGTACAGGCCGGCCTGCAGGTCGGCGACAAGATCCTGATCTCCGACATGGGGCAGTACGACACGGTCAATCGGATTCGTATCAACTAGCTGAAGTCCAGAGCTCAAAGTCCAGAGTGGACTCACTGATGCCACAGCCTTGGACTTTTGAAATTCGGACTTGAACTTCTCGCAAACCTGGGAGACAACAGATGGAACCGCTCATTCGGATGGAAGGCATCAAGAAGGTGTTCTACACGGACGAAGTCGAGACGCACGCGCTGGCCGATGTGCATCTCGAGATCCGTCCGGGCGAGTACATCGCCATCGCAGGTCCGTCCGGATGCGGCAAGACCACGCTCCTTTCGATTCTCGGACTGCTCGACACGCCGACTGACGGCACCTACATGCTGAGCGGCGAACATGTCGCGAAGCTCTCGGCGGCCGATCGCGCGCGCATCCGCAATCGCCAGATCGGGTTCATCTTCCAGGCGTTCAACCTCATCGGCGACCTCACGGTCTACGAAAACGTCGAGCTGCCGCTCACCTACCGCGGCATGTCGTCGCAGGAGCGGAAGAAGCGCGTGGCCGATGCGCTCGAGCGCGTGCAGATGGGACACCGCATGAAGCACTACCCCTCGCAGCTCTCGGGCGGTCAGCAGCAGCGCGTGGCGGTGGCCCGCGCCGTAGCCGGCGATCCCGCGATCCTCCTCGCCGACGAACCGACCGGTAACCTCGACTCGGTGAACGGCGAAGCGGTGATGGGGCTGCTCCAGGAGCTGCACAAGGGCGGCGCCACGATCTGCATGGTGACCCACGATCCGCGCTACGCGGCGCATGCGGACCGCTCGATCCACCTGTTCGACGGCAAGGTCGCGGACGATTCGTTGGTCACGAGCCACTAACGACAACAGAACGCGGATGGCGGACGGCAGAAAGCCGCCATCCGAT
>CAMPKM010000110.1 GCA_946887155.1 uncultured Gemmatimonadota bacterium | reverse complement strand
ATCACCGCCGTGAGACCTGCCGCGCCTGTGGCGGCACCGGCCTCGAGCCGGTACTGGACCTGGGTGATCAACCGCTCGCCAACGCACTGCTGCGCAGTCCTGCCGACTTCGCCACCGAGGCGGTTTTTCCGCTGGAGCTCGCGTTCTGCCGGGACTGCAGCCTGGTACAGATCCTCGACGTCGTCGACCCGGAGGTTCTGTTCGGGCATTACCTCTACGTCACCGGCACCTCCGAGACGATCGCCGAGCATAACGAGCGATATGCCGAGGCGGTGATCGCGAAGCTGGGCCTGGCCGGCTCCGACCTCGTGGCGGAAATCGCGAGCAACGACGGCAGCCTGCTCTCCTGCTTCAAGTCACGCGGCGTGCGCGTGCTGGGCATCGAACCGGCGCGCAACATCGCGGACATGGCACGGGCGCGCGGAATCGAGACCGTCAGTCGATTCTTCGATCGCGACGCGGGGCCATCGATCGGCGCATCGTTCGGCCGGGCCAAGGCGATCATCGGCAACAACGTGTTTGCCCACGTCGACGATCCGGTCGGGTTCCTGGCCGGTTGCCGTGACCTGCTGACCGATGATGGCCTCGTCTTCATCGAATGCCCATACGCGCTCGACATGCTGGAGCGCGGGGAATACGACACGATCTACCACGAACACCTGAGCTACTTCTCGGTGACCTCGCTCGCCCGGGTGGCCGAGTCGGCGGGGTTGTCGATCGAATCGGTCGAGCGCGTGTCGGTGCACGGGGGCTCGATCCGGACCGCGTTCCGGAAAGGCGGCGTCCATGGTGCGCAACCGCAGTCGATGATGGCCATGGAACAGGTCGAAGGGCTGACGACGCTCGCGCGCTGGCAGGATTTCGGGCGCGCCGCGGCGCAGAATCGTCACGACCTGCTGGAAATGCTGCGGGCGCTGATCGCGAGCGGCAATTCCGTCGCGGCATACGGCGCCCCCGCCAAGGGCAACACGCTGTTGAACTATTGCGGCATCGGTGTCGATGTGCTCCCATGGACCGTCGATCGCAACCCGCTGAAGGTCGGCCTGTTCACGCCCGGCATGCACCTTCCGGTGCTGGCGGTCGACACCATCACCGAGCGGCGACCGGACTACCTGCTCGTGCTGCCCTGGAACTTTGCCGACGAGATCATGCGGCAGCAGCGCGACTATGCAGACGCCGGTGGCCGCTTCATCATTCCGATTCCGAACCCACGAGTCGCCTGAGCATGATGGTTGTCATCCTGGCCGGCGGACGCGGCACGCGACTTTCCGAGGAGACGCAGTCCCGGCCGAAACCGATGGTGGAGATTGGTGGACGGCCGATCCTCTGGCACCTCATGTCGTTCTTCGCGAGCCACGGGCATCGGGATTTCCTCGTCGCCTGCGGCTATCGCGGTGACATGATCAAGGAATACTTCCGGAACATCGTCACCCACGAGAGCGACTTCATTGTCGACTTGAGCGACGGCGCCATGAAGGTGCTCAACCGCAGCCGGCTCGACTGGCGCGTCGGCGTCGTCGACACCGGGCTCGATACCATGACCGGAGGTCGCGTCAGGCGCCTCCAGCAGCACATCGGCAACAACCGGTTCGTGTGCACCTATGGCGACGGCCTGTCGGACGTGGACATCAACGCTCTCCTCGCCTTTCACGAACATCACGGGAAGATGGCCACCGTCACGGCGGTACGACCGCCGGCACGATTCGGCGGACTTTCGATCGACGGCGATACGGTGCGCGAGTTTACCGAAAAGCCGCAGGCCGAAGGCGGCTGGATCAATGGCGGCTTCTTCGTCTTCGAGCCGGGTGTGTTCGAATACCTCGCCGGCGACGACACGATCCTCGAGCGCGACCCGCTCGAACACCTGGCGAGGGACGGCCAGCTGATGGCCTTCAGGCACCCCGGCTTTTTCCAGCCCATGGATACGCTGCGCGAACGCGACCTGCTCGAGAGTCTCTGGACCAGCGGTTCGGCGCCGTGGAGGCGATCGTGAGTTTCTGGAAACAGCGCAACGTCTTCGTCACCGGCGCCACCGGCTTGTTAGGCTCGCACCTCACTGCCGAACTGCTGGCCCGTGGCGCGAACCCGGTCTGCCTCGTGCGCGACTGGGTCCCCGACAGCGAAGCCGCGACGTCGGGGACACTCTCGAAGTGCCGCCTGGTGCGGGGTGAGCTCGAGGATTACGAGCTGCTGCTGCGCGCGATGAACGAATACGAAATCGACACCGTGTTCCACCTCGGCGCCCAGACGATCGTGGGCACCGCGAGCCGGTCGGCGCTTTCGACCTTCGAGTCCAATATCCGTGGCACGTGGATCCTGCTCGAGGCGGCACGCCAGTTGATGCCGCGCATCGAGCGCGTGATCGTTGCGTCGAGCGACAAGGCCTACGGTGCACACCCGCAGCTCCCGTATCGGGAGGATACGCCGCTCATCGGACGCTTCCCGTACGACGTGTCGAAGTCCTGCGCTGACCTCATCTCGCAGGCGTATTACCACAGCTTCCGCCTGCCGGTGGCAGTCACCCGCTGCGGGAACCTGTATGGTGGCGGTGACCTCAACTTCAACCGGCTCATTCCGGGAACGATCCGGTCGGCCCTGTACGACGAGTCTCCCATCATCCGGAGCGACGGCACGTTCGTCCGCGACTACTTCTTCGTGGCCGACGCCGTCGACGCGTACCTGCAGCTGGCCGAACGTGTCCCGGGCGAGAATTTCAGCGGGGAAGCGTTCAACTTCGGGACCGAGACACCACTCAGTGTTGTCGAGGTCGCGAACCGGATCCTGCAACTGACCGGCAAGACGAACCTGTCGCTGACCATTCTCGGCCACGCCACCAACGAGATTCCACGCCAGTACCTCGATTGCACCAGGGCGCGGACGCTGATGAACTGGAAGCCGCGTCATGATTTCGACGAGTCTCTGGCTATTACGATCGACTGGTACCGACAACGACTGACGCGGTGACCGATCCGCAGCGGGACGTACCGAGAGCCGGGTCGCCGCTCGCCGGCGGGTCCCGGGTTTCGCGGATTACGCTCGCGCTCGGAATGGCGCTGCTGGCCGGTCTGCTGGAGAACGGCGCTCGGGTGGCGAACTGGCAGTTGAGTGGACAGCCGCTCGATCACGGTGTGCACGCGTGGTGGATGGCGCCCGCGGGCAGCCTGTTCGTGTTCGGTGTCATCTTCGCGCTGCTCGCCCTGCTCGGCCGCTGGTTCCCCCGGCTGAACCGCCCCACGGTCACGTGGTTTGCCGCGTTGCTGACGTTAGGCATGACGGCGGCCATGTACGTGCCGCGGCTGCATCCACTCGCCCTGCTGGTCCTCGTCGTGGGCGCGAGTGTCGCCATCGCCCCGCGAATCGCCTCGTCACCGCTCGCGGCGCGCGCCGTCAGGCCGGTGACCATCGCCCTGTCCGTGTTGACGCTGGGCATCGCGATCCCGATGGCGGTGTGGCCCGTGATCCGGGAACGGCGGGACATCCAGCAACTCGGCGCCGCCGCTCCCGGAGCGCCGAACGTCCTGATCCTCCTCTGGGACACCGTCCGCGCGGCGTCGCTGGATCTCTACGGTCATTCACGCCCGACGGCGCCGAACCTCACGGAGCTCGCCCGCGGCGGAGTCGCGTTCGACCGCGCGATCTCGCCGTCGTCGTATACGATGCCGTCACACGCCAGTCTGTTCACCGGTCGCTGGGCGCACGAACTGTCGGCCACCTGGCGCGTTCCCCTCGATGATGCGGATCGCACGATCGGCGAAGTGTTCAGCGCCGCCGGTTATCGCACTGGCGCCTTTTCGGCGAACCGCGTGTTCGTGACACGTGCGTGGGGACTCGGTCGCGGATTCGCGCACTTCGACGAACACCGGCTGGGGGTGGAGCAGGTCGCGCGCAGCACGGCCCTGTTGCGACTCCTGTTCACCAGCGCGATCACCCGCCGCGTCTTCGGCCCCGACAACCAGTTGGCGCGGACGGATGCCGCCACCAATTCACAGGCGCTGGTCCGGTGGCTCGAGCGCGATCGCGAGCGTCCGTACTTCGCTTTCGTGAACTTCTTCGACGCGCATGCGCCCTACCTGCCGGCGGATTCCCTGGCGACTCGGTTCGGCTGGTATGGTGCCGATGCCAGCGCCAGCGAGCGACGACAGGCCCGCACGCGCGCTCACCTCGAGCCCGAGGATCTCGGGCCGTTGATCGGCCCGGCAATGGAGCGCGCATATGAAGCGGCCATTGCCGGACTCGATGCCGCCGTCGGCGAGCTGATTAGCGAGCTGCGAGCCAGCAACCTGCTCGACAACACGATTCTCGTGATCCTTTCGGACCATGGCGAGGAGTTTGCCGAGCATGGACTCTATAATCATGGGAACTCGCTCTACCTGCGATCGCTGCACGTGCCACTGGTGATGCTGTATCCCGGTGTCATTCCACCCGGCGTTCGCGTCACCGAAAGCGTGTCCATCCGGAACGTCGCGGCCACGATCATCGATCTGTCCGGTGTACAAGGCAAACTGCCGGGCGAATCCCTCCGGTCCACGTGGGACTCGTCGCGCACCGGGGGCGCCGGGCCCGCGTACTCCGAGATCCGTCATGACCCGCGACTCCCCACGTGGGCACGAGCCGCAACGGGTGACATGATCAGCATCGTCGACTCTTCGCACCAGGTCATCCGGTACGGGGATGGAAGCATCGAGGCATTCGATATCTCCACCGATCTCTCGGGACTCACGCGAGCGGACACGACGAGTCACGTAATCCACTCGCTCCGGTCACTTCTCCCTCCTCCACGACGCTGAGTCAGGGCTGAAATGCCGTCTCGGCAATCCTGACGGCATTCGCCATCAGCGTGAACGTGATGTTTTTCGCCGGCAGAAACGGGAACGTCGCGCCGTCGACCAGGAACAGGTTCTCGAAATCACGACTCTGGCCGTATTCGTTGGTGGTGAACGGCGCCGCCTCCCGCGTCATGGGTATCGTGCCCGCGTAATGGACGCTGGCCCCCATCGGCCGAACGTGCACCATGCCTGGCGGCACGATGCATCCGAGGCTGAACAGGGCCTTCCTCACCCGTCGCAGTGCTCTCGTCAGGCGATCGCCTTCACCGGCATCCGCCTGGTAGTGGATCCGAAGGCGTGGCGCCGGTCCTTCCGTGAGCTCGACGAAGTTTTCGGCGCGTCGCGTATCGCGGAAATTGACGTTGACCAGTCCCAGCGCGGCGTGCAGCGCCCGGAACGCATACGTTGCCGTCGCCAGATCCAGCGGCAGCCGCTGAATGAGCGGATGGACGAGCGCCGTCTTCAGCGTGGTGACCTGCCCGTGCACGTAATCGCGCGGAGACTCGCCGGCGATGCCCATGCCCAGCTGGTGATACTGGTACGATTCGGCGCGGAACTGCCGGCCGATCATTCCGAGGTTCACGAACGGCATCAGGACCTGCCGGTTGTCCATCAGTCCCGACAGGCGTACGCGTTCTCCACTGTGGGCGAGCACTGATGACAACACGATGCGGGTGGAGAGCAGGGCTCCAGCCGCCAGCGCTACGCGATCGACCGCGAATTCACGCTCCGCATTTTCACCCAGGACGCGTCCCACGACCGCGACGACACGCTGCGAGGGTCCGATGCGGAGGCGGAGCACTTCCACCCCCGGGACGTATTCGAACGATGGATGTGCCAGGCACTCGACGAGCGTCATCGAGGGCACATAGAGGGATCCGTGAGGACAACCCCAGAGACATCGTCCGAGATAGTCGCAGGCTTTGCGGTCACCAAGCGGAGCACTCAAGGTCGCCAGCCGCGTGCGTCCCATGAACACGCCGCGTCCGTTCAGGCGATCGCGAACGCGAGCGTACTTCGACATCAGCCGCTCGGAATGCTCATCGAGCCGGAGTCCTGGAAGGAGATGATCGTGAACCGGCATGAAGCGGGAGAGGTCGTCCACCGCGCCGCTGATTCCAATTCGCCGGGCCACCTCGTTGTAGTGCCGGAGCAGCTCGTTATGCTCGAATGGAAAGTCCGTGATTTCATCCGCGTTGAACGGATAGCACCCGCCGGTCCAGGCTTCGCCCAGCCCTCCGCGCGCGAAGGAAACGAGTGGGTCGAAGCCGGATGTCTGTTGTTCAAATCCATCCACCGGATCGAACACGAAGTCCTTGCTCGGGGGGAGGCCGTAATACTCCTCGTCGATCCCCGGCAGCAGTGCGGCTCCGAAATCAGGACCGAGGAAATAGGACGGGGGATTGTCGAGACGGCGCTTCAGTCCGTTGAGCGTGGCGTCAGGCAGCACCGGTGGGTGACCTTGCCGCCCGACGTCGAGCATGCGGACACGGTAACCCTTCCGGAGCAGTGTGAGCGCGAAGTGTACGCCACTGGCGCCTGAACCAACGACGGTGACCGCAGGCGTCGTCATCGCGCCGGCTCGCGTCGGCCACCAGATACCAGGCGCATCGGGACGAGTATCAACGCGCCGGCAACGAGATGAAGCAGCGACCAGCCAGCGCGCAGGGCCACGCGAACGATCGCCGCTGGCGCCGATCCGCCTGACGCTTCGTCGATCCGGTCCGAAAAGGGGGCTCGTGTCTCGAGAATCGCGAGCAGCATCACCAGCCGCTTGCGGAGGACGGACGTGCGTGCAAACCACGCGGCGAACGAATCCGCGCAGCGCACACCGATGATGCCGCGGCGCGCCAGCGCAAGAAGGGATCGGTCCCAGGGACCGCCGGTGTTCAGCGCCGGAAGGGTCGCGACTGCCGCACGGTAGTTGTGCATGACCACATCATCGGGATCGACACCGATCAGGTGACGGGTGAAGATGCGGCACTCCTGGTCGAGCGCGCCGGCCTTTGGGCTCACCGTGTCACCCGGCACGAGCAGCCCGTCCAGCGGTGCCATGTCGGGGACGAGAAATTCCTGCAACGAGTTCGAAGCGGCGGTCCCGTCGTGCTTGAATGACGAAAGCTGGCCCGCGGTGGCCGGCAGGATCTTGCGAAGTCCGATCCGCTCCGCCACGACGAGCGGGGCCTGGATCAACCCCAGCGGTATGTGGATCGTACGCCCTGACTTGCCCGTCCGGCTCATCCGGATTCGCTGGAGTAGCGCTTCCATCGTCAGCGATTCTGGTCCGCCCACTTCGAACGTCTCCGACTCGAAGCGGTCGTTATGCAGGATGGTGAGGATCGCCCTCACCACGTCAACGGCGGCGATCGGTTGGACGCGGGCAGTCCCCGCGCCCGGCACCACCACCAACGGCAGCATCGCCAGTTTCGCCAGCGAGGCGAGAATCGGCGATCCCTCGCCAAAGATGATCGTCGGCCTGAGGATGCAGTATCGCAGGCCCGAGGCGGACACCGCGCGCTCGGCGCGTTCTTTCGCCACAGCATACGGGTACCCGCGCTTGTCGGGGAAGGCGGCGGCGATCGAACTGACGAGCAACAGGCGCTCCACACCGCTCGTCAGGCAGGCGTCGACCAGTGCCTCGGTTCCCGCGGCGGTTTCGCGCAGTTGCGTTTCGGGGGATGCCTTGCCGGTGGCCGCCGCCAGGTGCAATACGCCGTCGCACCCGCCCAGTGCCTGACGATAGGAATCCGGCTCCAGCAGGTCGCCGCGGACGACGGTCGTGTGCTCCACTCCGGCCAGCGCGCCCGAGCGATCGAGCGCAACGATTTCGAGTCCGTCGATGCGCCTCAGCTCCGGGAGGAGCGTCCGGCCGAGAAACCCGCTGCCCCCGGTGACAAAGACCCGTCTCGCGTTCACGGACCCTGGCGCCGTGGCTCGTCGAGTCCGATTCGCTCCTGGACCACGTACATCGGGCGTGGCTTCACCTCGTTGAAAATGCGCCCCAGGTATTCGCCGAGGATGCCGAGGCAGATCAGCTGGACGCTGCCGAGGAAGAGCATGGCAACCATGATCGTGGCCCAGCCTTCCACCGTGATCCCGAGTGCCCGTTGCACCAATACGCTGATGAGGTAGAGCACCGCCGCCAGCGCCGCCAGGTAACCGGTCCACGTCGCCAGCTTGAGCGGCGCGGTCGAGAACGACGTGATGCCATCGAAGGCGAACTTGATCATCTTGCGCAACGGATACTTGGTCACGCCCGCCTGTCGTGCTTCACGGTGGTAGGTGACGCCGGTCTGGTTGAACCCGACCCAGCTCACCAGCCCGCGCACGAACCGGTCCTTTTCCCGCAGCAACTTCAGCTGGTCGACGACGCGACGGCTCATCAGGCGGAAGTCGCCGACATTGGCCGGGATCTGCACATTCGTCAGG
>CAMPKM010000109.1 GCA_946887155.1 uncultured Gemmatimonadota bacterium | reverse complement strand
ACCGGCATGAAATCGGTGATGATGAGCTCCGTCCGGCCGGCGCGGTGTATCGTCTGCAGCACGTTGGTGCCCTGGATGTAACGCTGGGTGTGTTCGGTGGCGCCGGCCATCGAGATCCGCCACCGGCCGCCCACGGCATCATCGAGCAGCGCGGCGAAAACACTTGGCGAGTCGAAGCGCGGTGCGCACAGCCAGTCGACCGACCCGCCGGCGCTTATCAATGCCGCCGTATGCAGGTCGCCAATGACACCATACTTCGCGAGGGGAGCGTATTCAGCGGCCACCGCGCTCGCTATCCTGTCGCATGCCGGAAGGCGCCGGCGGTAAGCCAACGGATCAACGCGATGACCGAGTCCGGATCCGGCAACCGGTAGTCGGCCTGGGCCGCGGGCTGCGGCACGAATGAACCCACGCAGATGGAGCGGCCAATGCCGCGCAGGCTGCGGAAAACATCTTCGTCGGTGGTGTCGTCGCCGATGAACAGGGCGCGGACGTGCGAGGGCCAGTCGTTGCCGTAGCGCTGGCCGAGCAGCCAGAGCACCGCGTGTCCCTTGTGCCAGTCGACCGCCGGCCGGCCCTCGAGGACGAGCTTGCCCTCGACAACGTTCAGCCGCCGGCGGCGCAGCAATGCGCGCACGCGTTGCACGACGTCGTCCCGCAGCGATTCGTCGACGCCGCGATAATGAAGCGAGAGCGTGGGGCCCTTGAGTTCGACCTGCGTGCCGGGAATGGCGAGGTTGCGTAGCGCGTCACCCGCCGCCTCCATGGCGGCGTGGATGCGATCGGCGGCCTCGTGACGGAAGTGGAGCGCGGGACCCTCGATCTCGAAACCGTGATTGCCGATGCAGGTGACGTTAGGCAGGCCGACGCGCTCACGGACATCTTCGAGCGCCCGGCCCGAAACGATGGTGATGTCGATCCCCGGCGCCCGGGTGGCCGCCTGGAGCGCCAGTCTGGCGGCGTTCGAGAGTCGCGCCGCCTCGGGTTTCGCGACGATGGGTGTGAGCGTGCCGTCGTAGTCCAGAAGCAGCGCCAGCCGCGGTCGTTGGGCCAGCCATGGTCCGATGCGCGAGGTCAGCTCATCGAGGGCGGTCGAGGCTCGGTCGCGGGCATGCCTGACGGCACGATCGGCCGCATCGAGGAACTCGTCGACCCACACGTACACATCCTTTGAACGGACCCGGGCGCGCAGCGCCGACATGCGCGCCCGGCGCTCCTGTTCGGGCATCGACAGCGCTCGTTGAATCGCTTCCACCACGGCGTCCCCGTGAAACGGGTTCACGATGAGCGCTTCCTGCAATTCCTCGGCAGCGCCCGCCATTTCCGAGAGGATCAGTACCCCCGAATCATCGAGCTGTGACGCGACGTATTCCTTGGCGACGAGGTTCATGCCGTCTCGAAGCGGAGTGACCAGCGCTACGTCTGCCTGACGATACATCGCAAACAGGTCGTCCCGTGGTATTGGCCGCGCGATGTAGCGCACCGGCGACCAGCCGCCGGCGGAGAACCGGCCGTTGACGCGGCCGACGGCCTGGTCGATCTCGCGCTTCAACTGGCTGTAGTCAGGCACGCGTTCCCGGCTCGGCACGAGTACCTGCGTGAATCGCAGACGCCTCGCGGGGCGTTCCTCCAGGACCCGCTCGATGGCAGCCAGCCGCCTGACGATGCCCTTGGTGTAGTCGAGGCGATCCACCGAGAGGATCTCCACCGGCGCGTCGAGCGGCCGTGTGCGGGCCGGAACCATGGCTCCGGCGAGGCGCTCGGCCTCGGCGACGTCGATCGAGATCGAGTGCGCGCCGACGGCGACGTCACGACCACTGTAGCGCACAATGCCGCGCGCGCTGTCGATGTCGCAGCCTAACAGCACCTCCGCGCTCTGCAGGAAATGCCTGACGAATGCGTGGACATGAAACCCGACGTAGTCCGCCGAGAGCATGCCGTGCAGGATCTCGCGGCTCCATGGCAGCACGCGAAACACATCGGCGGCGGGAAACGGAACGTGGAGGAAGAGCGCACTCGAGAGGTGAGGCGCCTTCGCCCGCAGGTGGTGCGCGACCCGCAACAACTGGTAGTCGTGAATCCAGACGAGCGCACCCTTGCCGGCCACCTTGGCGGCCGCGTCGGCGAACCGCGCGTTGACGGCGTCGTAGGCGGTCCACCAGCTCGAATCCACTTCCATTCGACCAACGAAGTAGTGCAGCAGCGGCCATACCGTGCGGTTGGAGAAACCGCTGTAGTACGCGGCGATCTCCCGGTTCGACAATGGGACTTCGGCGATGTCGAACCCCATGTCGTTCGTGGAATCAGTCGAGTCCGGCCGCGCAGTGTCTTCGCGTGCGCTGCCCGGCCAGCCGACCCACACGCCACCGCGCGCCTTGAGCGCGGGCGTCAGCGCCGAGACGAGTCCGCCCGGCGATCGCACCTGTTTCGACCCCCCGCTGTCATCGCTGACCAGTCGGAACGGGAGCCGGTTACTGACGACGACGAGTGGATGACGAGCCATTCTCCAGAGCTTTTTGAGGGAAACATTTGACACGGTCGGGGTCGACGGCGGTGCGTGGATGACGCAATATGCGTCGTGAGCACGTCCGAACAGCCGCCTTGGGCATGAAGAAACCTGACCGAAGTCAATTGTCTGGCGAGCTGCGCTGGTGACCGCGGGTTACCAGTTCGGGACATTCAAGGGGGTGTTTACTCCCAGTGTCCTGACCGTGCTGGGCGTGGTGATGTACCTGCGGATGGGCTGGGTGCTCGGGAACCTCGGGCTAACCGGGACCATCGCTGTCGTCACGCTTGCGAGCACCATCACGTTCTTCACCGCGCTCTCCCTGGCCGCACTGGCGACCAACATGCGCGTTGGCGGTGGAGGGGCCTATTACGTCATTTCACGATCGCTCGGCGTGGAGACTGGTGCGGCGATCGGTATTCCGTTGTATCTGGCCCAGGCGCTCGGTATCTCGTTCTACATCGCCGGATTCTCGGAATCGGTGGTGGACGTTTTTCCTGCCCTCGATCTGACGCAGGTGGGGGTCGTCACCCTGATCGGGCTGACGATCGTTGTGTACATCTCCGCGGACCTCGCGCTCAAGTCGCAGTTCATCATCATGATCGCGATCGCGGCTTCGCTCGTGTCCTTTTTTGCGGGCAGCGCGCCGCCGACGCCCGTCCCCGACGAGCTGCCGGTGATGGAGCGGCTGCACTTCTGGGCTGTTTTCGCCGTGTTTTTCCCGGCGGTGACGGGCATCGAGGCCGGCATCGCCATGTCTGGCGATTTGCGGGAGCCGGCACGTTCGCTGCCTCGCGGCACCATCGCCGCCGTGCTGGTGGGATACGCGGTGTACCTGGCCATTCCGATCGTCATGCACGCACGTGACATCCCGCGTCCCCTGCTGCTCACCGATTCACTCGTTATGCAGGCATCGGCACGGTGGGGACCGGCGGTCCTGGTGGGCATCTGGGCAGCCTCGTTGTCGAGCGCCATGGGGGCCCTGCTTGGCGCGCCCCGGACACTGCAGGCGCTGGCGCGCGACGAGGTGATCCCGCCGGTTATCGGGCGTGGGTTCGGCCGGCATAACGATCCACGGGTCGCGACGGTCCTTTCGTTCGGTCTGGCGCTGGCTGGCATCCTGATGGGCAACCTGAACGCGATTGCCGTGGTGTTGTCGATGTTCTTCCTGACCTCGTACGGTGTGTTGAACCTGTCGGCGGGCCTTGGCGAACTCATTTCCAGTCCGGCGTGGCGGCCGAAGTTCCGGGTGCCGTGGTGGATTTCGGTGGCTGGATTCCTGCTCTGCGGCCTCGCCATGCTCATGATCGCGCCGGGTGCAACGCTGATTGCGACAGCTACCATCTCGACGATCTACTACCTGATGAAGCGGCGCAGCCTCCGCGCCTACTGGGGCGACATGCGCCTGGCGTTCATGATGTTCGCCACGCGACTCCTGCTGAACCGGATGGCCGGGCAGCCACAGGGTGAAGGAACCTGGAAGCCGAATCTGCTCGTCCTGAGCGGAAGCCCGTCGTCACGCTGGTACCTCATCGAACTGGCCGACGCCATGGCGCAGAGCCGGAGCCTCGTCACCGTGGCCGCGTTTATTCCGGCGGAACGCGCGAACGCTGAACGCGTCGACCAGTTGACAGAGACGATCCGGGCGTACGTCCGGCGGCGAAAGGTGAAAGCCTTCGTCCGGACACTGCCGGCGGCCGACCCGTACGAGGGCGCGGCGACGATGATCCGCGCCTACGGATTCGGACCGATCAGGCCGAACACCATCATGATCGGCGAAACAGAAAAACCATCGAGCTTTGAGCGGTTCGCCGAATTGATCCAACTGGTGGCGAAGACCGGGCGGAATCTGGTGATCGTGCGGGAATCCGCCGATGCGTCACCACCGCCGGAGTCAGCGCCACACATGCCGGCGCCGCGCATCGACCTGTGGTGGTCGAAGATGACGTCGGCGACCGCGTTCATTCTGGCGCTGGCGATCCTGCTCCGGCGCAGCCGCTCGTGGGATCATGCCGAGCTCCGGTTACGGACGACGTGCGAGACGCCGGACGAGCAGGAGGACGCGCTGGCACGGCTCACGAGGTTCCTCGAGGAGGCGCGGGTGGACGCGGTCCCGGAAGTGATCGTGCGTAACGGTCGTCCGATTTTCGACGTGATCCGTTCGGCGTCACATGGCGCGGCGTTGGTGTTCCTTGCCATGCGCGTCCCGCAGCCGGACGAAAGCGCCCAGGCGTACGCTGCGCACTACGAGGACATGTTGCGGCAAACAGACGCGCTGCCAGCGACGGCGCTGGTGATGGTTGCCGAGGATCTCGACTTCACGCGGATCTTCGAGTCCGAGCCGGCTCCGCGTTAGGGCCGGCCCGGACACGGCTCAATCGCCCGCTTCGCTGACTGCCACGCGCCGGGCCGATTCCCCGATAACGAAGCGCCGGACCGCGATACCGACGTTGTGGACGATCACATAGAAGCTCGGTACGACGAACAGTGTCAACAGGGACGAAACGGCGAGCCCGCCCACCACGGCAATCGCCAGCGGCCGCATCAACTCGCCGCCCTCACCCAGGCCTAACGCGAGCGGCAGCGCCCCGACGAGCGACGTGATCGTGGTCATGAGGATCGGGCGCATCCGGACCACACCGGCCTCGACGACCGACTCTTCCAGCGTGTGCGTTCCCTCGCGGCGGAAGTCGTTCGAGAATTCGACGAGCAGGATCGAGTTGTTCACCACGATGCCGGCCAGCATGATCATGCCCAGGTAGACGGGCGCGGAGAACGGCGTGTTGGTGATCGCGAGGATGGCGATGACGCCGATCAGGCCCAGCGGGACCGCGGTGAGGATGATGAGCGGGTCGAGCAGGCTCTCATACTGCACTGCCAGCACCACGAAGACGAGGAAGATCGCCAGGCCGATGACGAGGAACATCTGTGAATTGGTGTCCTCGATGGCCTCCTGCTCGCCGCCGATGATGAGACCGTAACCGTCCGGCAGCTCGAGATCAGCGAGGCGGGCGCGGATGGAGTCGGTGATCTGCCCGATCGACGCCACCTCGGTAATCACGTCGCCGTTGACTTCCATGCGGCGGTTCTGGTTCTCGCGGCGGATCGTGGCCGGGGTGACGGCGTGCGACACGTCGGCGATGTCGCGCAGGAAGACCGGCGAGTTGTTGCGGCCGCCGGGGAAGAGCAGCGTGCCGCCGACATCGGTGACGCTGGCAAACCGGTGCTTCGGGAACAGGACGCGCACGTCGTACTCGAAGTTGCCGTCGGCATAACGAGTCGCGATCGTCCCGTCGAGGGCGGTGCGCACGGTCTGGCCGACGGCCGACACGTCGAGGCCGAGGTTGCGCGACCGTTCACGATCGAGGGCAATCGAGAGCATCGGGCGTGGGTCTTCCGCCTGCGCCTGCACGTTCTCAAGGCCCGGCACGTTCCGGAGCCGACGGATCACTTCCCGCCCGATCTCCTGGAGCATCTCCAGCTGGTCGCCGACGACGGCCACCGACACGTCCGTGCCCGCCGAGGACGTGCGCAGGCCGCGGATGCGCGGCGGACGCACGAACACGCGCGATCCGGCGAACCCGGCGTCGTCGACGCGATTCTGCAGCGTCTGCACCCACTGGTCGGAGCTCATCTGGCGCTCGTCAGCGGGCACGAGGCGAATGTCCATGCCACCGCGCCCGGCGCCGGCATTCGTGAACACGCTGTGGACACCCGGCATCTCGCCGATCATGCGCTCCACTTCGTGCGAGAGCCGATTGGATTTTTCCGGCGTGCTGCCGGGCGGCATGCGGAGGTTGGCGGTCACCGTCCCGTCGTCGACCTGCGGCAGGAACTCGACCGGGAAGTTGCGCGACCCCAGGTATGCCCAGACCGCGAGGCCGGCGACGCCGCCCAACAACAGCCACCGCGCGCGCACGACCTTCGTTGCCAGGCCGCGGTAGCCCTCGATCATGCGCTCGAAACCGCGTTCGAAGGCAACGAGCGGCCTGAACCGATCGAGGCCACTCTTGAAACGCACCTTGCCGAGTTGCGCCGCCAGCATCGGAATCAGCGTCAGCGCGAGCGGCAGCGAAGCAAGGATCGCGAAGGAGATCGTCAGGATCAGCTCGCGGAAGATGAGCGCCGACAGGCCGGTGATGAGGAGAAACGGGGCGACCGAGGCGAGGTTGGTGGTGGTGGATGCGACGACGGGGCTGGTGACTTCGGCGGCCCCGATGTGCGCCGCCTCCTCGGCGTCGAGCCCATCATCCTCACGCCGCCGGTAGATGTTCTCCAGCATCACGATCGCATTGTCGAGCAGGAGCCCCGTGCCTAACGCCAACCCGCCCAGCGACATGATGTTGAGCGTGAGGTCGCCGATGCCCATCATGACGAACGTCGCCAGGATGGCGAGCGGGATGGAGACGCCGATGATGAACGTCTTGCGGAACGAGCGCAAAAACACCACCACCACGAGCATCGCGAGTACGGCGCCGATGATGGCAGCGTCCCGCACCGACTTGAGCGCCTCGCTGATGAAGCCCGACTGGTCGTACGTGACCTCGTTCCTGATATCGGCCGGGACGTAGCCGCTTTCCTGAAGCATCTGGAGCCGCGCCTGCACGCCACGGACGACTTCGACCGTGTTCGATTCCGGCTGCTTCTGGATGCCGATCCGCACGGCCGGGACGCCGTTGAGGCGCGCCCAGCTTCGCTGTTCCTGGCTGGTATCGCGAACCGTCGCGACATCGCGGAGCGGCACGCGCGCGCCGCTCGGCGCCGTCAGCAGGACGCCGCGGATGTCCTCGAGCGAGTGGAACTTGCCCGCCGTGGTACCGACCAGTTCGCGGTCGGTAGTCGAGATCCGGCCGGCAGAAAGGTCCTGGTTTTCGTTGCGCAGCGCATTGATGACCTGCGACACCGACAGCCCGAGTCCGCGCAGCCGATCCGGGTCGAGCTCGACCTGGATCTCGCGCACCAGTCCACCGAAGATCTCGATGGCGGCAACCCCGGGCACCGAGAGCAGTTGCGGACGAAGGCGCTGGTCGACCCACTGTCGGAGCGCGATCTGATTCCGGTCGCTCGACGAAAACGCGACCTGGTAGATCTGCTGCTGCGACGGATCAGACTTGCTGATGTTGGGCGGTTCGGCCTCCTCGGGAAGGCGGGCGCGAATCCGTTCCACGTTCTTGGCCGCGTCCTGCAACGCGAAATCGACGTTGGTTCCGTAGGCGAAATCGAGCGTGATGTTGACGAAGCCGCTCGAGACGTCCGCCGCCATGCGCGTGAGTCCGGCGGTCGTCGCGAGGGCGGCTTCCAGCGGCTTGGCCACGGTCTCTTCGAGCACCGCCGGTTCGACACCTGGGTTGCTGACATTGACGCGCACCTGCGGGTACACGATCCGCGGGAGGAGGTCGACCGGGATCCGGCCAACGTAGACCGTTCCGAGCACCAGAAGGGTGCTCACGATCATGATCGTGCCGATGGGACGACTGATGGACCAGCTGGCGATACCTCGTCGCTTTTCCTTCACTCTGCGCCCCTCCCTCTGCGTGCACCGCCGTTACCGACGCGCGACGCCGTTGCCAGGGAATCCATTGGCTGGCCGGGCGGGATCCGGTCGTCGAGTGGCTCGACCACACGCGTCTTGGCGCCTTCGCGGATCATGGATGTCCCCGATACGATGATCGAGTCACCCTCGGCGACGCCGCTGAGGATCTCGGACTGGCCCGCCATGTCGCCGCCGACGCTGACCGAACGCCGCTCGACC
>CAMPKM010000108.1 GCA_946887155.1 uncultured Gemmatimonadota bacterium | reverse complement strand
ATGCACGGCCATTCCACCGAAGGCGCCGTTGGAGCGTGGCTGCCGGGTGAAGGCTTTTTCTGGGCCGGCGATTACATCCAGAACGGTGCCACGTCGCCTTACGCGCGCGACGTGGCGGCAACCCTGCGTGCGCTTCGCCTCTCGCCCACGAAGATCGGGGCGCAGCACATGCCGCTCATGGACGCCGCTGACTTTTTCAAACGCTTCAGTCCATCACCGTAGCATGGCGGAAATCGTCAGGCCTTCTTGGCGAACTTCTTCCTGAATTTCGACAGTTTCGGCGAGATCACGAACGAGCAGTATGGCTGCTCGGTGTGCTGGCGATAGTAGTTCTGGTGGTATGCCTCGCCCGGCCAGAAGCGATCGAGCTGCGTCACCTCGGTCACGATCGGGTCGCTGAACGCGCCGTCGGCCGTGAACGCGGCAATGACCTCGCGCGCGGTGTCGCGCTGCTTCTCGTCGTGCCAGAAGATCGCGGACCGGTACTGCGGCCCGATGTCATTCCCCTGACGGTTCAACGTGGTCGGATCGTGGATCGCGAAGAAAACCTCGAGCAGTTCCCGGTAACTCACCTTCGCCGGGTCGAACTCGAGCTGCACCACCTCGGCGTGACCAGTCGTGCCCGTGCTCACCGCTTCATATGAAGGGCTGGGCACGTGACCGCCGGCGTAACCCGACTCGATCTTTGTGACACCATCGACTTCCTGATAGACCGCTTCGAGACACCAGAAGCAGCCGCCGGCCAAGGTTGCTTTTTCCATATGAGTGAGATCGTTAATCGTGAGGTCGTGAAGTCGTGAAATTGTGACCGCCTGCGACGCGGGCTTCGAGCGGAACACGTCCGTGCCAGCGTCTTCCGCCGGTCACTACATCAGGCCAGAATTCCGTGATTCGGTTCCAACCTGAGGCTCTAATGAAGCGTTACGCCCTCCTCCTCCTACTGATCGCCCTGCCCCTCGGCGCCCAGAACACCACGCTCCAGACAGGTGTCGACGGTGCTCAGTATGTCCCCGTGCTTTCCCAGCTTCTGGGTGCCAAAGGCACGGAAAGCGAGATGCGGGACATCGTCAACCGCTTCACGGCTGACGAAAATGCGCTTGGGCGCCGCTGGAACGTCGAATTCGCGCCCGCACGTCGCGAACGCTTCCGTGAATATTACAAAGGGTGGCAATCCCGGCTCCGCGAGCTCGACTTCAACGGGCTCAGCCAGCAGGGAAAGATCGACTACATCCTGATGAACCACTCGCTCCGCCATTCCCTGTCTCTGCTCGACCGCGAAGAGAAGCAATGGGCCGAGTCGGCGCCGGTGGTTCCGTTCGGGAATGACATCTTCATGTTCGTCGACGCTCGCCGGCGCATGGAGAAAATCGACCCGCAGAAGGCCGCGCTTTCACTCGTAAGCCTGAGCAAGAAGATCGCTGACGTGTCGAAGGCCGTCGTCGCAGGGCTTCAGTCGTCTGATTCAACCCGGGCCTCTGCACAGAAGGCCCAGAACGGCAACGGTGATTTTGCGCCGCTCAAGGTCAACAAGGTCGTGGCCCATCGGTCCGCCGAGTTGATCAACGACCTCAAGGCCGACCTCAAGAGCTGGTACGATTTCTACTCGGGCTACGATCCACTCTTCACCTGGTGGGCGCGCGATCCGTACAAGAAGGCGGACTCGCTGATGACCGCGTACCACAAGACGTTGCGCGAGCGGATCGTCGGGTTCCGCACCGGTCAGCCCGATCCGATCATCGGTGACCCGATCGGCCGCGACGCCATCATCGCCGACCTGCGCGATGAAATGATTGCCTACGATCCGGAAGACCTCATCAAGATCGCCGAGATCGAATTCGCGTGGAGCGAAGCCGAGATGAAGAAGGCGGCGAAGGAACTCGGATTCGGCGACAACTGGAAGGCGGCGCTCGACAAGGTGAAGGAAGAGTACGTGCCGCCTGGCGAGCAGCCGGAGCTGATTCGCCGTCTTGCATTCGAGGCGATCGACTTCGTCGAGAAGAAGGACCTGGTGACGGTGCCCCCGCTCGCGCGCGACATCTGGCGCATCGAGATGATGTCGCCGGAACGCCAGCGCGTCAGCCCGTTCTTCCTGGGCGGCGAAACCATTCAGGTGTCGTACCCGACCGACGGCATGACGCACGAAGAGAAGATGATGAGCATGCGCGGCAACAGCCCGTATCTCTCGCATGCGACGGTGCACCACGAGTTGATCCCCGGGCACCACCTGCAGGGCTTCATGAATTCGCGCTACCAGTCGCACCGGCGCGGCGCCTTCGGCACGCCGTTCTGGACCGAAGGCTGGGCGCTCTACTGGGAAATGCTGCTCTGGGACCAGGGCTTCAACGCCACGCCGGAAGATCGCGTGGGCGCCCTCTTCTGGCGCATGCACCGCTCGGCCCGGATCATCTTCTCGTTAGGGTTCCACCTCGGCACGATGACGCCGCAGGAGGCGATTGACTATCTCGTGGACCGGGTCGGTCATGAACGCGCCAACGCGGAAGCCGAAGTGCGCCGCAGTTTCCTGGGCACGTACCCGCCCCTGTACCAGCTCGCGTACATGATGGGTGGCCTGCAGTTCCGGTCGCTTCACCAGGAACTCGTCGGTTCCGGACGCATGACGAACAAGGCGTTCCACGATGCGGTGCTGAAGGGCGGCGCGATGCCGGTCGAAATGGTCCGCGCCATGATCATTAACGCACCACTGACGCGCGACTACCAGACGCAGTGGCTGTATCGCGGGCCAAAGGGGAACGTGCGGTAATCATGGGGTTGAGAGGGTGCTGCTCAGGGTGCTGACAACACTTTACCCCATGCAGCACCCTTCACGGCACACTCTGTGTACGACAGCATACCAGCGCAAAACGGAGGAGCGCGCATATGCTGACGCACGCGGAACTGGCGACCCTGGAGCAGACTCTTCGTGACCGCAACGTCCTCAGCGTTTACGTCAACGGAGAGGTGACGGACGTAGCGGCCCGGTCACAGTGGCGGACCGCGATTCGGAACGTTTTCGACGAAATCGCCGAATCGCTGTCTGGCGCGAGCCATGAGGAGCGGGAGGGATTTGCGGCGGCGCGCGAGCTGGCGTTAGGCGAGCTGCGATCCTTCACGCCCGGCCAGGATGCGCCAGGCTGGATGGGCTTCTTCACCGACGGCGAAGTTCATCGAGCGGGCGTCGCGAGCGCACCCGTGCCGACCGTGGCGACGTGGGGCAAGGGCGCGAACATCGCACCCGGCATCCGCGTGTTGAAGGAAGCGCGACCGGTGCTGGTCGCGGTGGCCGACGCCGCGAAAGTGCGCATTCATCGTTATGTGGATCGCACGCTCACCCTGGGTGACGAATTCGCGCGCGATCCTCACGTGGACAAGCCATACCATACGAGCCGTCCGTTGCCCCAGGGCTTCACGTCCGGAACGCGCGGCCTCGCTGGCGCCGATGCCGCACAGCGCGAACTGCGAAAGGCGACCGACGACATGCTGTCCGATGCCGTGAGCCGACTCGAGTCCATGGCGGTCGACAACGCATGGATCCTCGTTGGTGGCATTTCGACCGTGGCAATGGACCTGCACGGCCGCCTCCCGCAGCGCCTGCAGGATCGTGCGTCAGTGGTGTCCCTGGACGTACACACGAGTGAAGCGGGCATCGCGGAAACCGCGCGCGAACATGCCTCGCGCCTTCGCGCCGCTGACGACCTGGCCCGCATCGAGAAAGTCGTGGCCGCAAAAGCGGCCGGTGGCACCGGCGCAGTGGGAACCGAAGAAATCGATCGCGCGCTCGTGAACGGTCAGGTCCACGAGTTGTACCTCACCTCGTCATACGTCGCGGCTCACGCCGACGAAGCCGTCGACGCGATCCGGAAAGCGTTTGACGAGGGTGCAACGATCGAGCACGTGTCGGGCGACGCCGCCGAGCGACTCGACGCAGTCGGCGGAATCGCCGCGCGGCTGCGGTTTACGATCGATGCGACGGCGTCGCAGTCGACGGCAACGTGAGATGGGTGAGGAACAACCCTCCACGCGGATTGCGCCGAAACCGGCTGATGGAGCCATCTCCATCCGTTCGTTTTCGCGCGATCCGCGCTCATGGGGTTGTCGTGGTTGACCAGCTGGAAATCCTCGACGAACTTCACGGTTCAGTTATGAATCGATTCGACCCATAGACTGCCCGATAGCGGTCAACGCGTACTCGATGTGCCCTGAATCAAACCCCGCCAGGATTTGCGCCAGGTCTTGGCGGACTTTCCCAAGTGCAACCGTGCCAGCGAGTTGCCTCTCCCGTCCACTGTCGGTTACGATCGCCCTGATGCTCCGGCGATCTTCGGGAGCGGCTTCCCTCTTCACCAAGCCATCGGCCTCGAGGCGGTCCACCAACTGGGTAACGTTCGAACGAACGCAGGCCAGTTCCTGCGCCAACGCCCCCAGCGTCAGGGGATGATCGGAGCGGACCAGCAAGTCCAGGATATTCAACTTCGCCAGCGACAGTTTGAGCGGGCCAAGCGCAGAATCGATACGCGCTTCCACCGCTCGAGCCGCATCCAGGATCGGCAAGGTCAGGTCAACATCGGGACTCGCCCCGTCCGATTGATTCATGGCTGTATGATAACGAGCAGGGTTTCGGAATTGGCGTCTGACCCCATTTTTGGCGCCATGACCAAGCCAATCGCTCTGCTTCCATCGCTCGCGCTGTTGCTTCTCCCTGGCCTGGCGCCGGCGCAGAACACCGAAACGATGCTCGACGCCGTCGCCCAATGGGTGAGCCTCATCGCGCCGCCCGGTGCCGAAGACCAGACCTCGGCGACCCTGGCGCGTACGCTCGGCGATTCCTGGATCGCTGATCGGAGCGGCAATCTCGTCAAGCGAGTCGGCAGCGGATCTCCACGGCGCGTCATCGCCTGCGGACTCGACATCCCTTCGTACGCGGTCAGCCAGATCACCAGTGACGGCTATCTCCGCGTCAGGCGCACGGGCGGAGGAACGCATCCGCTGTGGGACCAGTTCCACGAAGCACAACGTGTGTCGATTGTCGCCCGCAGCGCGAAGGTACCCGGTGTGGTCGCCGTAGCAAATGGGCACTTCTCACAGCCACATCGCGGCGACACGACGGCGGCCACGATGGACGATCTCTGGATCGACATCGGCGCATCGACAGCCGCGGAGGTGACACGTGCCGGTGTCGCCCACCTCGATCCCATCGCCATCGATCGACCGGCGTGGACGTTTGGTGACTTCGCCGCTGGTCCGGGCGCGGGCGCGCGTGCGGGTTGCGCCGCAATCGTAACCGTCGCGTCGCTCGCTGAGCCATCTGGTGGTGAAAAGATCTTTGTCATCAGCGCGCAGAAGAGCTACAGCTGGCTCGGACTGTCGCGCGTGATGACCGGCGTTGAACGGCCGGCGTTGCTGACGATGATCGTCGACGGCGTCGAGGAGGGGGAATCCGCGTCGCGGGGACGTGGAGGACGCGGCGGTGGACGCGGGAACGCGCCACCGCGTGGCGCCACTGGTGTCGACAGCATTCGCATCGTGACGCCGCGCGTTCGTTATGCGCGATCGACGGTCGAAGTCATCGACCGCGACGCGATCCGTGACCTGTTCCAGCAGGTCGCCTCGGCGGCGGGCCTCACCGCGCAACCTCCAGCCAACTGGCCGACTCCTGGCGTGGATACCGCGCGCGTGCTCCGGCGTCGAGCCGGTACCGAGGGCGAGATCGAGCGGCAGTGGATGACACTCTCCGACCTGCCGGGCGTTGCCGGCCACGAGGGTCCGGTCCGTGAAGCGGTCCTCGCTGCCCTACCAACCTGGGCCCGCACGCGCGCTATCGTAGACTCGATAGGCAACGTCATCGTCTCGATGGGACCGGATCGCGATTCCGTGGCGTTCATCGCGCACATGGATGAAGTGGGGTTCGAGGTCGCCTCGATTCGCGGCGACGGCACGGTGACCCTTCGATCGCGCGGAGGCGTGGTCATTCCCTCATGGGAGAGCACGCCGGCGTACCTGCACATAACTGGCGCCCCGCCCCTTCGAGGCGTGTTCGTACCACGCGATTCCGGACGCACGCGGTCGCCGGGCGCGCTGACCGTGTGGTTCGGCACCGACTCGGCGACGCTGGTGGCGCGCGGCGCGCGCGTTGGCCAGAGCATCACGTCGTACAAGCGCGCGGACCGGCTGCTCGGCTCGCGGATCACCGGGCGCGGAAGCGATGACCGGACCGGTACCGCCGCACTGCTGTTTGCGATCCGGCGGATCAACCCCGACTCGCTCGCCCACAAGGTGATCTTCGTCTGGTCCGTGCAGGAGGAAGGGGGACTGAACGGCGCCCGGTTCTTCGGCGACACCCATGGCCGCAACCTGCGTCGCGTCTACAGCGTGGACACCTTCGTCTCGAGCGACACGCCGAAGGAATCGCCGCACTTCGCCCACCTGCCGTTAGGCAGCGGCGCCGTGTTGCGCGGGCTGGACAACGCCAGCCTGGTACCGCGCGCGGAGCGCGACCGCATCATCCGCATCGCCCGCACCCGCAACATTCCGCTCCAGGTCGGGACGACCTTCGGCAGCACTGACGGCTCGGCCATCCAGGTCTGGGGTCCGGTCAACATCGGGCTCTCCTGGCCGGGGCGCTATTCGCACGGCCCGGCCGAAGTGCTCGACCTGCGGGACGTCGACGCGCTGATCCGGCTGGTGGTGGCCGTCGCCCGCGAACCCTAACGACGCGGATTGATCCAGCGGCCGAGGTGCCAGATCGCCATCAGGACCAGCGAGGCGGCGGCCAGCGTGATCGCGACCAGCACCAGGGTCACCATGATGGCGGCGACGGCCCAGAAGGCGAACAGGCCCACGTCCTTCGCGCTGCCCATGCGCTGGAGACGCGTACGCCATCCCGGTTGCCGGACGTCGGTGTCGAGCATCGCGCCTAACGCCACGATGTCCTCCACGCGCGGATCCGGGTCCAGCCGCATCCCGATGATGTTGGCCGCGGCCTCGGTGCGGCTCATGTCCGCCTCGGTGACGGGCTTCCAGACCGGAAAGAGGAAGTAGGCCACCCATCCGCCAGGGACTTCGACGTCACTCGCCGCCAGCGTTCGGACCGCGCGGGCGAGTGCCGTCGGGTTGCGGGTGAGCTGCACCGCCGACGCATCCGCCAGCCGGCGCCGGGCGCGCCACATTGCGGCCAGCCACGGCCCGAGCCCGAGGGCGGCGCATAACGCCACGGTCGTCCTTCCCGCCATCGACGAGAGGCCCCGCACGGCAATCAGCGGGACCTGCAGCAGGATCACCAGGCAGCCGTGCATCGGCGACCTCGGCTCGATTGCCTCGATGTCTTCGATCATGCTCATGTCGAACGCCGAGCCGGCCAGCAGTATCGTGAACCCTTCACGCGCCTGCGCGGGATCCAGCCGGCCACGCCCGGCTGCCATCGCCAACCGGAAGAGCCGGCGAAGTTCGTGACGCCGGCGCACGCTGATTGGCGCTTCGAGCAGCAGCGCGATGAGCCCCCACGTGGCGAATACCGACAGGATCGTCGCGCCGATGCCAAGGTCACCGTTCCCCACTGAACCGACGAGATGGGCGACAATCGCCTGCCGTTCATCGCGGTCGAGTTTCTGGAGGAATCCCCGCGTCACCAGGATCGTCGCGTCATCGACCGTGAGCCCGACAGCCACCGCATTGACCGCTTTCGATTCGATGATCCGCACCCTCGGCGGCTGCACGCCGGCGGCGATGGCCATTTCCTCGACCACGTTGGAGAGCTGGCGTTCGACCGGGATGTTGACGTCAGCGCTCCTCGATGAAAGGAGTTCGAGCATGGTGCCGGCGCCCGCGCGACGCGATAGCGCGAGGATGAATGGCCAGACCACGAGCATCACCGCGGAACCCGGCACCACGTAGACAAACGCGATCATCCTCCAGTCGACGTCGGCCGGACGACCCCGGACAAAGGACCAGAGGTCAGGAAGCGCGTGGACGATGTCGCGCAACGCCTCCCAGGCCGGGGGCGCCACAGGCGCGATCATGTCGGCAATGTGCATGACGACGAGCGCGATGCCGAACACCAGGGGTGCAAACAGTACGCAGAGCGGGATGCCGGAGATCGCGACGGCAACGACGGCAAAGGCAACGAACCGGCGGCTGCGGCGCCGATTGCGCCGCTGCTCATCCAGAAAGTGTACGCGGTCGATCGGCTGACCGGTCATTCAGGCAGTGGCTTCGACGTACGAACCCTCCGGACCGTTGTTCTGCAGACAATGTCAGCGTGACAACTTGGTCCGCCATCCCC
>CAMPKM010000107.1 GCA_946887155.1 uncultured Gemmatimonadota bacterium | reverse complement strand
TTCGAGGTTGGCGATGCGCGCGTCACCATCCGCCTCAGCCTGACGAAAGCCATCGACCGTGATCGACGCACCGGTGATTGGCCGCGCGTCGGTGCCGGAAGCAACGGTGACACTGATGTTCTGCTGCGCGCTCCCGACTGTAGCGATAGCCAGGAGCGCCGCGATGCCGAACCTGATCACTGCAATTGAACGGAACGAACCGTGATCTGACGCGCCTTGCCGGCCAGGTCGTAGTAGCTCGTGATCTGCACCTTGAATACGTCGTCACCTCGGCGGATCAGGTACACGTTGAAGTTCGGCCAGATCTGATTGTCGGTGCCGGTGATGTTGTACTGATACCAGGGCGAAGCCGCGAAGACGCCGCCAAACGAATCGGAGCGATACGCCACCGCCGGTGCAAAGGACGCGTACTGCGCCGTGATCTCCTCGAACGCCGTGGATTCATCGATCAGCGCACTCACGCCGCCGGTGCCGCTGACGCCACCGTTGGTCTGGATGTCGTAACCGGAGAATCGAAGGTCCCACGCGCTCGTCGCCGGAACCGGTCCGGTGGCGAGATCGAGATAGACCGGACCGGCGCTGAGGTCCAGCGTGCGTGTCTCCACGGCGCCGAATGGCGCGTCGGCTGACGGCTGAATGGCGTACTCCACAGTGACATTGCCTGCGCTCGTCGCCGTGGCGCCCGAAATACCTGTCACGCGGAACTTGCCGAGGATGACTCCGCCGGTCGATCGGCGAATGATCCAGCTCTTGTCCTGCACGACGGCCGCGGATGCCGCGGCGCCGGTGACCCAACCATTGATGGCCGGATTGAGCGCATCACTCTCGAACGATGATGCCGCCGGAATGTCGGCCGCCGTGACGGCGTCGAACTCGGCCAGCATGCTGGCGGGCGTCATCGCTTGCAACTCACTCGCGGTCGCGTTGGCGTGTTCGCACAGGCAGAACGCGGTAGCCCCTCCGGGCCCGGCCGCCCCTCCGTTGACGGTGACACCCGTCGCGAAAAAGGAGAGGTCCCACTCGGTCGAGCCGGAGGGATTTGATACGCTCACCGCGGTGGCCGGATCGCCGAGCCTCACATATGCGGGGACGGCGGAGGCATCGACGGTGACCTCGGATGTCTCAGCGGGCGGCGGCGGTTCCGTGGTCGAGTCGGAGCAGGCGGCCACCAGCACCGCTGCGGCACTCAGGACCGATGACCTAACGAACAGGGGCCGCGGAAAACGGAACGTCATGCGTAAGAGCCTCCGTGGGCACCGCATCGCGCGTGGCGCGCCGGTAGCCGAGGTAGATGAGGATGATGCCAAGGAACTCGGTGACGTAGAGGACCTCGGTGTAACCGAACCGGGTAAAGCTTCCGCCAATGCCGGGTAGCAGCGCGCCAATCGCGATGAGGACATTCCCTTCCGCGCGCGCGCGCGTTTCGGCTCGCCGCCAGAACTGGATCGCGGATTTGACCGCGCCGCCGACGAGAAACACGAACGCATACAGGTTGATGAACGGACTGAACGCGCGGACCCATGGCCACGCCATCACGCGACCGGTCAGCCGGTGCGACTCGACCAGGTCGTACTGAATGGGAACGATCAGAACGAACGCCGATGCGACGAGTACCAAACCGACCAGGGCCAACGTGAGGCCATTCGCCACCCTGCGCGGCACGTGCAGGTACACGGCTCCCTGGGCCAACGGCGCACCGCCAAGCAGTGCGCCAGCGATGTACCAGCCTCGAAAAAGCCATTCGTGCCAGCCAAACAGCGTGACGGCCGCCTCGATCGCCGTTCCGGCGGCGTACGTCAGCGCTCCAGCGGTCCACCACAGCAGGTGCGTGCCGCCTCGCGCGCGATACCGGCGTCCGAGGGCCAGTGCCAACCCCAGGGCCAGCGCCGTGGTGAGAATCGGGATGTAATGAACGATGCCGGGCACGAGTCAACGTGACCGCCCACCCAGCTCCCTGTTATTCGGTGTTCTACGGAGGGGAAACTACGGAGCCCGCCGGGTCTGTTCCGGGCCGCCCAACATGCCCGCTTCGATCGCCAGTCGCGTCAGGGCCGCCACGTTTTTCATGCCGGTCTTTCGCATGAGCGAATCGCGATGCGACTCCACCGTCCGGACGCTGATGCCGAGTTCACCGGCGATTTCCTTGTTCGACAGACCGCGGGCGATTCGGACCAGGACTTCACGTTCGCGTTCGGTCAGCCGCTCGAGGCTCTCGGGAACGGCGGCGGGTTGGTCCCGGATGGCCTCGGCGAGCGTTCGCGCGACAGATGGACTGAACCAGGCGTCGCCCGCATGCACGGCGCGGATCGCCGCGCGCAGGTCTGCCGGGGTCGTGTCCTTGCGCAGGTAACCATGTGCGCCGATGCGCACGCTCTCGCGAACGATTTCGCGGTCGTCATGGACACTCAGCATCAGCAGCCGGACGCCTGGCTGCCTGATGGCTTCCGCGACCTTCAATCCTGACTCGTCAGGCAGGTTGATGTCGAGGAGCACCACGTCGGGCCTGAGCTCTCGTACCAGCGTGATCGCCGCCGCTGCTGTACCGGCCTCGCCAACGACCTCGAACCCGGAATCCGCCTCGAGCACCTGGCGCAATCCGGCTCGTACGATGGCGTGGTCGTCGACCAGCGCAACACGAATGCTCATTCCGTGGCGTCCGGCAGCGTGACGCTGACCTGCAGTCCGGCCTGGTCGGGCATCGACAATTCAAACCGCCCCCCCAGTGCCGCCACACGATCATGCATGCCGCTCAGCCCGCGGCGCCCGTTGTGCTCGAGTAACCGCAGCGACGTCCCACCGCCCATTCCGACGCCATCGTCCCGGACGGTGTGCGTCACGGCGCCTCCCGATCTCGCGAGCTCGACGTGCACCGTCCGCGCGTTGGCGTGACGGGTCGCGTTGGTCAGTGATTCCTGCAACGCGCGGTACAACGCCAGCTCGACATCCGGTCCAAGGTGCCATTCCTCGTCCGGGAGGGTGGCGATCACACGGGTGGCTGGGGACCGGCTCGAAAAATCCTCGAGCAGTGACCGGAGCGCCGGCAGCAGTCCGAGTTCGTCGAGGACCGCCGGTCGCAGCATTTCGGTCACGTTGCGAATGCTCTTCATCCCTTCGTCGAGCAGTGACATGGCCCGGCCGAGTCCTCCGGATTCGCTGGCGCTGGCTCGCTCCTGCAGCAGGCCAAGGTGCATCTTGAGCGCCGAAAAGACCTGGGCGGTTTCGTCGTGCAGCTCGCGGGACAGGCGGCGTCGCTCATCTTCGTCGTGCCTGACGACGCGGGTCGACAGCCGGCCCAGCGCGTCCGTGCGATCCTGGAGGCGCGCCAGCAATTCAGCCGAGTCGAGCGCGGCCGCCAGTTGTCGCCCTAACGAGACGAGGAACGTGCTGTCGAGCGCGGCGAACGGATCGCGCGTGTCGCCAGTCACGACGAGCACCTGTGGCGCCGCCACGTGACAGGCGAGGGGGAGGATGGCCGAATATTCGTGCACGACGCCGTCCGGTGCGATCCAGTCGGCCCGGACCACGGGCTCTCCGCGCGCCATGGCGCCCTCGAGCGCGTCACGTGATGGCGAACGAAGCCCGGCGTGGGCCCAATCGCCCGCGCGACCCGCTCCGCCGCTGAACACGAGTTGCTCACCCTCGCGCCTGTATAGTGCCGCCGCCTTCGCGGTCGGTAGCGACATGGCTTCGTCGAGAAGTCCCGCCGTGGCGCCTCTGGTGGTTGTCGTACTCGCTGCCAGCGAGGTGAGCGCTTTCATCCCGCCCCGGAGATCATCGAGCACGAGGATCGTGATACCGCCAATGGTCGCCAGCAGGAGCACCGTGTCGATGTAGTAACCCCACGGTGTCCACGCTCCTCGTGCGCGGAGGAAGGGATAGTCGAGGTGGTGGATTGCCCAGAGCAGCAATGAGGCCGCCAGTAGTCCCGCGCCCGGACTTCGAACCCGTCGCCAGTAGTCGAGAAAAATCCAGCCGGTCCAGGCCGTCACGCCGCTGAGAAAAAGTACCGCCGGCAACACGGCGAGCAGGAAACTGTCGAGCAGGTAGATCGCGACGTACGCCCATGCTACCGGAAACAGCAGGAACGCGAAGTAGGCGGGACGAAACCGTACGTGGCGCGAAAACGCGAGCGCCGTCCACAAGAGCGCCAATGCGGTCCAGCCGGTCGCCACCTGATGCCAGTAGAGCCAGCTCTCGCGTTGTGTCAGCAGGAAGCTGATGATCGCGAGCAGGCGCGCGACGTACAGGAAGCACGCGATGGAGAGCCACTTGAAGTACGATTTCCGATACCGGCGGGACAGGAAGCTGGCATAGAGCGCCGCTCCAAGTGTGATAGTCACCTGGAGGATGGCCGCGTCGAGTTCGACGCCTGACGACGGAATCGGGCTCTGCACGTTTTCGAATCTAGCTTCCGAAGCGCGCCCCAAATCGCACGTGGGCTTTACTTTGCGGAAGCAGGGGCTGCCGAGCGGGGAAACGCTGGTACACAACCTGCCGGTCTCGATTTCCGATTCCCGATTCCCCATTCCCGATTCCCTATTCCCGAGTCCTACCAGTCACGAATCGCGAGTCACAATGCTATGTTCATGCCGGTGAACAGGTTGGGCCTCCCGTGCCCGGGCGGAGCGGGAAGGAAGTCATGCATGTTTTCCAGTCACCCGTCTCCCGTCCCGCATGTCTCGTCCACAACGCCGCGACGAAATCCTCGGCGCAGAAGTACCGCCGAACCTGCCGATCATGGCCCTCCGGTCCACGATCGTTTATCCACTCGGCACCATCGCGGTGCAGATGGGGGCACCGGAAAACCTGGCCCTGCTCCGCGAAAATGAAGACTCGGGGCTCGTGGTGGGACTCGTGGTCGCGGGAGGCGAGTCGGACGAGCCGCTGGACCAGGAGAAGTTCGTCGGACGAGTGGGAGTGGCGGCGCGGGTGCACGAACGCATCAACCTTCCCGGCGACACCGTCCAGATCACCCTGCAGGGGCTGCGCCGCATAACGATCGAATCGATCGAGCGCACCGAACCTTATGTCGTCGCGAAGGTAAAGCCGGCCCGCGAGACGCCGGCCGATCCATCGGACCTGGATGACCTCGTTGCGCGCATCGTTTCTGCCGCCGAAACGCTGGCGAACCTCATCGACCGTATTCCCGACGAGGTGCCGCAGATCCTGAAGATGAACGTCTCCGATCCGGGACGCTTTGCCGACCTGGCGGCGACGAACATGAACTTCCGGATCTCGGACAAGGACGAAGTGCTGCAGCGGCTCGACGTCGGGCAGCGGCTGCAGTTCATCCTGTCACGACTGGAACGCGAAGTCGGCCGGGCGCGCGTGATGGAAGACGTAAAGCGCACGACCGAGGTCAAGATCGAGCAGCACCAGCGCGAGTTCTACCTCCGGCAGCAGTTGCGCGCGATCCAGACCGAACTGGGTGAGACGGATCCCGGCGAAAAGGAAGCCATCGAGATCCTGAAGAAGGTCGACGAAGCCAACCTGCCCGAGCGCGCCGGCCAGGAAGCGCGCAGCGAGATCGAGCGGCTGCGGATGCTCTCGCCGGAGTCGTCGGAGTACCAGGTCATCCGGACCTACCTCGACTGGATCCTTTCACTGCCGTGGAACAAGAAGACCGGACAGGACCAGATCGAGCTGAAGAAGGTCGAGGAAGCGCTCGACCTGAAGCATTACGGCCTCGATGAAGCCAAGGAACGCATCATCGAGTACCTGGCCGTTCGCAAGCTTCGCGGCGGCGATCCCCATGGCCCGATCCTCTGCTTCGTCGGGCCGCCGGGAACGGGCAAGACATCGTTAGGCTCGGCTATCGCTTCTTCGATTGGGAGGGCGTTCTACCGCATCGCCGTCGGCGGCGTGCGGGATGAGGCCGAAATCAGGGGACACCGGCGGACGTACGTCGGCGCCATGCCGGGGCTGCTCATCCAGGCGCTCAGGCGCGTGGGCGTGCGCGACCCGGTGATGATGATCGACGAGATCGACAAGATGGCGGGCGGCGGCGCGTCAGGCGACCCGACAGCGGCCATGCTCGAGGTGCTCGATCCATCGCAGAACCACGACTTCGTCGACCATTACCTGAACCTGCAGTTCGACCTCTCGTCCGTCCTCTTCATCTGCACCGCGAACAACCTGTTCGACATCCCGGCGCCACTGCGCGACCGCATGGAGGTCATCCGGATCGCGGGGTACACGGTCGAGGAAAAGGTCGAGATCGCGTGGCGGTACCTGCTGCCGCAGCTTTTGACGGACCACGGCATCACCGACACCGACATCCAGTTCACCGACGAGGTCCTCGGGTTCATCTCGAGCCGGTACTCGCGCGAGGCCGGGCTTCGCAACTTCGAACGCAACCTGTCGGCGGTCCTGCGCAAGCGGGCGCGCCGGAAGGCCGAAGGTGAAGAAGGTGCGTGGATCATCGACAACGACAAGATCGAGGAGATCCTTGGCGCCCCTCGTTATGCGGCGGAGGAGGCGGAGATGGAGCCGGAAGTCGGAGCGGTGACGGGCCTGGCGTGGACGTCCACCGGCGGCGACATCATGACGATCGAGGCGCTGCGCATGCCCGGCACCGGCAAGCTCACCGTGACCGGCCAGTTGGGCGACGTGATGCGCGAATCGGTGGACGCGGCGTATTCGTTCGTGCGTTCGCGATCGGTGAACCTGGGCGCCGCCGAAAAGGAGTTCCGGGAGACCGACCTGCACATCCACTTCCCGGCCGGCTCGGTACCCAAGGACGGTCCGAGCGCGGGTGTCGCGGTCACGCTGGCCATCGCGAGCGTGCTGTCGCGCCGGAAGGTGCGTCGCGACGTGGCGATGACGGGTGAGTTGACGTTGCGGGGAAAGGTGCTCGAAATCGGCGGCGTGAAGGAGAAGACGCTGGCTGCCTATCGAGCGGGAATTCGCGAGGTGATCCTGCCCAAGGGGAACCTCAAGGACCTGCGCGACATTCCCGAGGAGATCAAGCAGCACATGGCGTTCACGTTCGTCTCCACGATGGACGAGGTGTTGACGCACTGCCTGCTGAACAAGGCGGTACCGCCGGTACCGGCAGACCAGGTGGTGCCGGACAAGCCGGTCGGAACGCCGGTCGCGACGGTCGCCGTTCCCACTTCCCCGTGAGGGGCGAGTTCTGCGCGGTACGTCAACTACTGGAACGGCGAGTTGGCGCGGGTACGTCAACTGCTGGAACGGCGAGTCTGCGCGGAAAAGGCGCGGATGAAGAGCTAAAATGACACTACGGAATGTTGTTGCCATCCTCCTCACGGCTGTTTCGCTTGGATTGCTTATTCCGGGTTTGACGCAGCCGGTGCTGACGATTGTCGCGAGCATCGATTTGCTGGGTGTGTCGCGCGAAATGTTTCGCCAGACGCAGAGCGTGTTGCAGGCGGTGCGTACGCTTCACAATGCAGACAACGACTTCGTTGCGGGGCTGATCCTGTTCTTCAGCGTGACGGTGCCGTTCCTGAAGGCGCTGGCGCTGGTAATCATCCTGGCGCTGAGGAACCCGGTGGCGCGCTACCGGCTGTACCTGATGGTCCGCTCGTTGAGCAAATGGGCGATGGCCGACGTGTTTGCGGTCGGCGTGTTCATCGCGCTGCTGGCGGCGCAGGGGTCCGACAATCTCGATGGATTTGCCGGCCCCGGTTTCTACTATTTCGCTTCCTACTGCCTGGTGTCGAATCTGGCGTTTCAGCTGCTACTGATTCCGCCTCCGCATCCGTCGGCGACTTGAACATCCGCTGAGGATTGCACGACGGTTGGCCCGCCACGGGCGAGGAGCTCTATTTGTTTGTTGTGCTATCTGCCGGCGCGGCCACCACGGTGAACGTGACGGTGTCGGTCACGAATGGACGGATCGGCACGTGGGCTGGATCGGCGAGCACGGCGATGATGCGGTGCTGCCAGGGCGCGAGGCTATCCCAGTGGAACGCGGTCTGCGCCTGGCCGAGGTGGATGATGCCAGTCATGCCCATCGGAATCGCGGTTTCGGCGGCGGGGAAATCGACGTCGAGGTAGAGATGGTGGTGAGCCGTACCGGGTCGCGCTTCGGCGGCTGGTGCGAGTTCGATGCCATTGACCCCGAGCTCGATGTCGGCGGCGGTTCCCGTCACGGTGGACCCCTCAGTGGGTTTCGTGATTTCGACCGTGATCTCCGGATCGGCGGCGGCCTGTGTGCAGGCGGCGATGACAACCACGGACAGGGATAACAGGGCGCGCCGTTCGTGCTTCATTAGTCCTCCACGAGAATTGAGCCGCTGGATCGTTCCTCGCAT
>CAMPKM010000106.1 GCA_946887155.1 uncultured Gemmatimonadota bacterium | reverse complement strand
GCCTGCGACAACGCGCGTTGCCGCTGCACCTCGAGATCCTTCAGCCGGACTTGCTCCCGTGCCTTCTCCTCGCGGCTCCGCTCGAACTCGTCCTGCAGCCTGACGAGGAGTTGTCGCTGCCCGTCGATCTGGGTGAGCAGGTCCTCGACCCGCTTCACCACGGCCTTGTCGTAGAGCGCCAGTTCGTGAAGGTACTTGTAGCGCGCGATCAGCTCGCCGAACGACCGGGCGGCGAGGAACGCTTCCATCGCGAACAGCGGACCGCGCTTGTAGATGTCGCGCACGCGATCGCGGAGGCGGTCCCGGCGCGTGCCAACCTCGGCCTGCGCTGCCGCCACGCGCGTGTTCGCGGTATCGACCTCGACGCCGATGGCCACGATCTGCTGGTCGAGTGACTTCACCAGGCGCTGGGTCGCGCTGGCCTGGCGGCCGAGCAGAATGACCTCGTCCTGCAGTGTGCGCACGCGACCCTGGAGCTGCCTCGATTCGGCCTGCAGCGAGTCCCGTTCCTGGCGGATCCGGTCGAGCTCTTCCCGCTGGGCGCGCAGCCGCGCGTCCGCGCCGGCCTGGGCGGACGATTCACCGGCCCACGCACATGCCAGCACCGCAACCAACGCCAACCGCCGCAGCACTACTGGAGCCGCTTGAGGTGACGGCGGACCGACATCGCGCTCACGGCCGAACCGAGCAGCGCACCGGCCACCACGCCGGCGACCATGTAGCCGGGTGGGAAGAAGTCGGTCTCGAGGAAGGAGCGGGACACGACCGTGTGCGCCGCCCAGGTGAAGCCTAACGCGAGCAGCCCGCCCAGGACGCCCTTGGCAAACCCGTCTATGACGAAGGGCCGGCGGACGAACGCGTCGGTCGCTCCCACCAGCCGCATGATCCCGATTTCACGCGCCCGCGCCAGCACCGTCATGCGGATCGACGCGCTGATGATGATGATCGCGACCGCGGCGAACGCGATCCCGAGGACCACACCGGTGGCGGCGGCGATATTCCGGATCCGGTGCAGCTTCTCGATCCAGTCGGCGCCGTAGCGGACCTCCTCGACATAGGGCAGGGTGCGGACGTAGTCCGCCACCACCAGCACCGACCTGGGGTCGCGAAACCCCTCGCGCATCCGCACGTCCAGCGACGCGGGCAGGAACCCCGCCTCGAACACGTCCCGGAACTCGCCGAGTTCCTCGCGGGCACGGGCCAGGGCCTGTTCCTTGTCGATGTACTCGACGCGCATGACATCGGGGCGCTTGCCGAGGTCCTCCATCATCGTGGCGATGCTGTCGGTGGGGGTGTTGTCCACCAGAAACGCGCGCACCTCCACCCGCTCCTCCACGGACCGGAGCGCCGTGCGGATGTTCAGCGCCACCAGCGAAAACAGGCCGAACGCGAACAGCGAAAACGCGATCGTCGTGATGCCTAACGCACTGAGCAGCGGCGCGCGGCGGAAGGCCAGCATCGCCTCACGGAGCGCCAGCCTCACTGGATCAGCTCCGGCGTCCGGGACTGCTCGGCCGAATCGAAGACGAGCTGACCCCGGTTCACCTCGAGCACCCGGTACTCGTTCCGCTTCACCAGCTCAATGTTGTGCGTGGCCATGACCACCGCGGTGCCGGCGGCGTTGATGTCCTTCAGCAACTGGAAGACGCCGCGCGTCGCGCGATCGTCGAGGTTCCCGGTGGGTTCATCAGCGATCAGCACGAACGGATCGTTCACCAGCGCACGCGCGATCGCCACCCGCTGCTGCTCTCCACCACTCAGCTCACGCGGATAGTTGGTGGCCTTCGAGGCCAGCCCGACGCGGGTCAGCAGCCGGCTCACCTTCGACCCGATCTTTTCACGCGGTGTGCCCACGACTTCGAGTGCAAAGGCGACGTTGGCTTCGACCGTACGATCGTCGAGCAGCCGGAAATCCTGGAACACCACGCCCAGCTTGCGGCGAAGCTGCGCGATCGCCTTCCGGCGTACGCCAGGCGCCTTCGTGCCGCCTACCCACACGGCACCGCGCGTCGGAAGCTCATCCATATAGATGAGCTTCAGGATCGTGCTTTTCCCGGAGCCGCTGGCGCCTGTCAGGAACGCGAACTCGCCACGATTCACGGCGAAGGAGACGTCGCTCAGCGCCAGGCCGGTCCTGGGATACTCTTTATAGACGTTCGCGAATCGAATCATTGGTCATTGCAGGCGTGCTTCCCCTGTTAGACGACTGGGTCGCGGATTCGTTGCGCATGCGCCACACCCGGGATGGTAACACGTGTCGCGCGTCATCCCACCCTTCACTACGCAAATGCTCCACTGAGATCGGTGATGAGATCCGCCGCGCCTTCAATGCCGACGCTCATGCGGATGAAGCCATCGGGAATCCCCGCCGCGGCCCGTTCCTCCGGCGACAGGTGTGCATGCGACGTATAGCGCGGTTCAGACACGATCGTATCCACACCACCGAGACTGGGTGCGTTCCGGATCAGCGTCAGGCGCTTGAGCAATCGCTCCGCCGCCAGCCCGCCACCGGCCAGTTCGAAGGCCAGCATTCCGCCGAATCCCGACATCTGTTCGCGTGCGATCTCATGGTCCTGGTTTTCCGGCAGTCCCGCATAATGCACGCGTGACACCGCCGGCTGGGCGGCCAGCCACGTTGCGATCTCGAGGGCGTTCGCGTTCTGGCGCTGCACACGCACGTCGAGGGTCTTCAGGCCGCGTTCGAGGAGCCAGCAGGCGAAGGGATCGGGCGCCTGGCCCCACAGCATCATCTTCTGCCGCACTTCTTCGACGTACGGCGCGGTGCCAAGCACCACGCCCCCCAGCACGTCGTTATGCCCGTTCAGGTATTTGGTGACGCTGTGCATGACGACGTCAGCGCCATGTTCGATCGGCCGGAAGTTCACCGGGCTGGCGAACGTCGAGTCGACGACCAGCGCAACGCCTTCGCCGCTGGCCAGTCTCCGGAGCGGACCGAGGTCGATCACCCGGCAGGCGGGGTTCGATGGCGACTCGAGGAACATCGCCCGTGTTTCGCGCCGGAGTTCCTTCCGCCAGCCGCGCGAGCCGGTCGGATCGACGATCGTCACCTGGATGCCGTACTTGGGAAACTCCTCGGCAAAGAGGCGACGAGCGCCGCCGTAGATCCATTCGCTGGCCAGCAGGTGGTCGCCGGGTCGGAGCAGGGCCAGCATCCCGCACGCCAGCGCCCCCATGCCGCTGCCGAGGAGGAGGGCCGCTTCGGCGCCCTCCAGGGCAGCCAGCCGCCGCTGTACGTGCTCGGCGTTAGGCACGTTGCCATAGCGGGGGTAGCGCAGCCCCTCCGACGTCCCCACCTCTTCCACGTAGTTCACGCTCTGGACCAGCGGCGTGACGACCGGTTCGCCGGCGGATGGCGCGCGCCCGCCATGGACGACCTGCGTCGAGAGGCTGCGGGTTGGTCGGTTCACGATCGGCATTTCACGTCAGGCAGCGGGGGAAGTGGCCGGCGAACTCGTCAGGCGAGGTCCCGGCGCGGTGGTGTATCGAGGTCGGGCTTGCGCAGCGTCACGATCTCGCTGACGGTGAGCCCGGCGATGTCCCGGACGACGACACCGCCCTTGGGCACCGCGTCGTCGATGATCACGGTGGCCAGCTCCTGGCGCCGCGGCCCCTGGATCCACGCCATTTCTCCGGGGGACAGCATCCGGAGCGCCGCCTCGTCCCCCCGCAGCCGCACCTGCGGCCCCCGATCCGGGTCGCCCAGCCGGGTACCGATGAACCCGACCACCTGCAGGGGCGGGTTGTACAGCCTCACATCACGCTCTGGAGCGAGACGTACGCGTCGTCCTCCCGCATAACGAGGCGCCGGGCGAGCAGCGCGTCCAGGGAGGCCTCGACGCTGTTTTCGGTCTGTTCGACCTGCGAGGCGAGGTCGGCCGGCACGGCGCGGCCGCAACGCTGCACGGCGTCGAGCACCGCCCGGTCCGGATCGCTGATCGGTCCGATCACTCGCCACTCGCCGTCGTCGCCCTCGACCATGACCGGCATGTCATACCGCTGCATCACGGCATCGAGCGCCTCGAGGTGGTCGTCGCGAACACCGCGCACCAGCACGTAGGCATCGGTCACGATGACCTGGCGCCTCACGCCGTCCAGCAGCTTCCCCACCACTTCATCGGCACAGGAATAATCGAGCAGGCCGACCTGAGAGAAGTCGATGACCGTCAGGCTCGGTGAATCGAGCCCCGTCAGCACCCCCTCGATCTCGCGCCTCACGGCCGCACCCGTGGGGCGCGTCACGAGGTTCGAGTAGAGATCACACACGGTCTTTCGCAACACGGATCCAACGTCGATGTGATGCGTCACCCTGGTGTCACTCGCTCGGGAATGGTGATCTGAACCTGCGCCCCGGGAAAGTGGGGCAATCCTTCCTTCAATGGAACTGCATCATCCCACTCCGGCACGATCGCGATCCTCGCCGTGCCGCTGCGTATCGCAAGCTTGCCGTCCCACTTGCCGACGAACCGCCTGACGCCGGCCAGGCCCTGACCGCGACCCGGATCACGATAACGACTCACACCACGAACGAGGGCATCTTCCAGCGCTGCGGCATCATCCCAGCGTTCACGCGGCTTCCACCCCGGCGTGCTCTCCAGCGAACGCCGGAAGCCCAGACCGGCATCGCAGACCGCAATGACGACCGCGCGCCTGCCTAACCGCTTCCGGTACTGGTACGTCTGCACCGCCACCCAGCCTCCCTGTCCGGCATGCTCTACAATATTCTGGCACACCTCCGATAACGTCATGGAGAATCGCACGACGGCCTGCGGCTCGAGATTCAGTTCGTGCACCAGAATAGCCTGTGCGCGGCTCTGGATCTTCTCCACGACCGTGTGGACATCGTCGCTGCGTGCCATTTCTGTGATCTCGAGCAGCACGTTCGACTCCGCTGCCTCACGAGTACGCGGAACCTTGCCGTGCATCTCGTAGATCTCGCTCGCATGACGATAAAACCCGGCGCGCGACCAGTAACTCGCCGTGTCATCCGCCTCGGGGCCGGCAAATGCCGCCTGTTCGGTGCGCGATTGCCCGATCGTCAGCAGGGCCGTCAGCCCATAAGGCGACGACCAGCGCGTATGCCGCGCGTCGACGAGGATTTTCTGGTCGGCGGAGACGGCAGCCACCTGTTCGAAGACCTGTTCCATGGTCTCGTCGTCCAGCGAAGGTGGCACGGTAATGACCGTCGTCACGTGCGAAGCAGTTCTCCCCGGAGGAACGCCGCCAGCCCGCCGGCGCCGCGAAAAGTCACATTGCGTGACGCCGCACGAATCGCGGCGTTCAAGGCCACCGCAAAGCTATCACCGGCAAGCAGCCTCGAGAAATAGGTCGCGCCGAAAACATCGCCGCATCCCGTGGGATCGCCCGGACCGTCCACCCGTTCCGCCGGCACGAGTGCGGTGCGCACGGCGCCGAGGCGGGTGTCGTCGCCGCGTTGCAGGTCGGCCAGCCGGTCGAATCCCGGCGACAGGAAATACACGACCCCTCGCTTGCCGAGCGTCACGAGGAGCGATTGAACGCCGGCGTGCATCGCCGTCGCCGCCAACGCCATCGCGTCGGGCGCCATGAGCGACATCTCCATCTCGTTCACCTGCAGCAGGTCGGCGCACGCGAACCAGGCTCGCGGATCCGCGATCGGTTGCGGAAACCTCGTACCGTCGGGCTCGATCCCGAGCAGCAACGAATGCATGTCGAGGTAGATCGGGCCGCGATAATGGCGCCGGATGAGTTGCAGCGTTTCGAGGTCGAGCTCGAATCCGCTGATGAGGTTGATGTACACCGCGTCCAGGTCGCGCAGCAGCGGCTGAAGGCCGGCCCATGTCCATGGCGGAACGCCGCCCTGCAGGATTTCGGACCGAAGCTCGTCGGTCGCGTACTCGAGGCGGACGCGATTGTTGGCGGTAGCCACCTCGATCGGCATGGCATCAGTCGCCGCGCGCCGCAGCCCGCTGATGAAGCGCCTTGCCTGCGGCCAGAGATCGGCGCCCACCTTGGCGAGCGGGACGAGCTCCCACTCGTCAGGCAGCGCGGCGTCGAACGCACTCAGGGCATAGGTGATGCCGCCCCACTCCTCGACCGGCTGGCTCCGCGGATCACGGCCGTAAATGATGTCCCAGACGAACGTGCCAATGACTCCGACCCGTTTCATGCCGTCAGCCGGAAGCTTGAAGTTCGACGTCCAAAGTCGGCGCCACTTTGGACCCTGGACTCTGGCCTAATCCTGCTGCTTGAACGCCGCGACGGCACCGACCACGCCTGCCGCGGTGAGCGTTCCCGGCACGATCCGGCATGCGTCGACGGCCGGCTTGAACGCGCGTTTGGCGACTTCCCGGCGAAGCGGGAGGAAGAGCGTATCTCCGGCGTGCGTGACGCCGCCGGCGAGGACCACCACTTCGGGGTTGAAGATGTTCAGCAGGTTGGCGAGGCCGGCGCCGAGGAAGCGCGATGTCTCACGGACCACGTCGAGGGCCGCTTCATCTCCGCGCCGGGCTGCCTCGTAGACGGTGGCGGCGGTAATCCGGCTCGCGTCGCCGCCGACCATGCGCAGCAGCATCGCTTCACTGTCGCCGCTCAGGGCTTCGCGCGCGCGCTCGGCGATCGACGGACCCGACGCATAGGCCTCGAGGCATCCGTAGTTGCCACATTTGCAGCGGCGGCCGTTGATGTCGATCGTCGCATGGCCGATCTCGCCGGCAACGTCCGACGATCCATGGTACAGCCGGCCACCCACGATCACCCCGCCGCCGATGCCGGTGCCGATGGTCATGCCGATCACGTTGCTGGCGCCCTTCGCGGCGCCGAGCCACCATTCGCCTAACGTCGCACAGTTGGCGTCGTTGTCGATGCGGACCGGCAGGCGCGTACGCTCGGCGATCACGTCGCGCAGCGGATAGTTCGTCCAGCCCAGGTTCGGCGTGGTCACCACGATGCCGCGCTCGCGATCGAGCGGTCCGGGCGCGCCAACGCCGATGCCGATCACGTCGTCGCGCTTGGCGCCCGTCTGTGCAATCGTCTCGGCGATGACCGTGTCGATCATGCGAACCATGCGATCCACCACGGATTCGGCGCCCTGGTCGGCCCGCGTTGGTTCGGACCGGAGCGCGACGACGTCGCCGCTCCCGTCTTCAGCGAGCGCGCCGGCACCGATGTTCGTGCCGCCGAGGTCGACGCCAACCAGGTATTTCGTCCGAACGGCCATGGGGGTTGGGGGTCGGGAATCGGGAATCGGGAATCCGCTCGAGCCCTTACAGGTTCCGCAGGACCAGATAGCTGCCGAGTACAAGAATCAATAAAGCAAACGCTTGCTTGATTCGCACCTGCGGCACGTACCGGTTCAGGCGGGCCCCTACCAGTGCGCCGAGCGCGGCCACGCCGGTGAAGAGGCCCACCAGCGTCCAGTCGATGGGCTCCTGGCCGATATAGCCGGCGAAACCACTGAGGGCGTTCATCGTGATGATGAGGAGCGAGCTGCCGATCGCCTGCTTCACCGGCACGCCGGCCAGGTACACCAGCGCCGGGACGATGACAAAGCCTCCGCCCGCGCCGATGAGTGCCGTGAGTGCACCGACCGCCATGGCCTCGAGCCCGAGCACGGGCGTGAAATGCGGCGTCACGCCATCGGCGGGGTTGCTGCGCTGGATCGGCCGGAACGAATCGCGCAGCATCACGAGCGCCGCCGTAAACGCAAACGTCGCGAACAGGGAGAGTTGCACGACCTCCGGAACCCGATCCGAAACCCGCGCCGTCAGGAAGGCGGCCAGCATCGCCACCAGTCCGAACGGAAGGCCGATCCGCAGGTTGACCGATCCCTGGCGCCAGTGTCCGAGGAAGCCGAAGAACGAGCTCATCCCCACCACGGCCAGGCTCATCGCGATGGCGGGCTTCGGGGCGACGCCGAAGACGTACAGGAAGATCGGGACGGCGAGGATCGACCCGCCGCCACCGAGCATCCCGAGCACCACGCCGACGATGAAGCCGAGACCGACGCCCAGGAGCTCGTTAGGCACGGTGGTCATGCGGCGAGGACGGTGAGAGCCCTGGCCAGGACAATGTCCGGCGCGAGGTCGCGCATGCAGAGGTGGTGGCCGAGCGGGCAGACGGCGGGACCATGCGGGTGACAGGGCCGGCAGGTGAGCGACACATGCCCGGCGGTCGTGGAGTGCGGCGCGAGCGGACCGAACCCGAATCCGGGAATCGTCGGGCCATAGATGGTCAGCGTTCGCGTGCCCATGGCGGAGGCGAGGTGCTGCGGAAGCGAGTCGTTCGTCACCAGCAGCGCCGCACGCCGGATCAGCTCGGCCGATGCGAGGAGTGACAGCCGGCCCGTCGTGTCGATGGAGTC
>CAMPKM010000105.1 GCA_946887155.1 uncultured Gemmatimonadota bacterium | reverse complement strand
CTGGTCGCCATCATCATGGGCTCGAAGACCGACCACGAGCACATGCAGCATGCCGAAGCAACACTGGACGCGTTAGGCGTGCCGTACGAGACCCGCATCGTCTCGGCACACCGGACACCCGACTGGATGTTCGAGTACGCCAGCGGTGCCGAGGCGCGCGGGCTGATGGTGATCATCGCCGCCGCCGGCGGGGCGGCGCACCTTCCCGGCATGACCGCGTCCAAGACGCTGGTCCCCGTGTTAGGCGTGCCGATGCCGGTCACGGCGCTCCAAGGCACGGACGCCCTCATGTCCATCGTCCAGATGCCCGCTGGTGTGCCCGTTGGCACCCTCGCCATCGGCAAGCCGGGCGCGATCAACGCCGCCATCCTGGCGGCCGAGATCGTCGGGTTGAGCCGGCCCGAGGTGCGCGAGCGCTTGCGCGCGTGGCGGAACGAGCGCCGCGATGAGGTCCTGAACCAGTCGCTGCCGTGAGCGTGATCCGGCCCGGGGCCACCGTTGGCCTCCTGGGCGGCGGACAACTGGGACGCATGACGGGGTACGCCGCCAGATCGTTAGGCTACGACGTCCACGTGCTGGACCCGGATCCCGAATGCCCCGCCAAGGCGATCGCCAGCCGCCTGGTGACCGGCTCGTTCCGCGACGCTCGGGCAGCCGCCGACCTCGCCCGCCAGGCGGATGTCGTCACGCTGGAGATCGAGCAGATCGGAGCGGACGCGCTGGCGGCGGTCTCCGATCTCGTACCCCTTCGCCCGTCCGCCGAGGCGGTCATCATCGTGCAGGACCGCCTGCGGCAGCGCACGTGGCTCGACGCCAATGGCTTTCCGCTGGGTGCCTGGCGGCCGGCGGTGACGGCGGCTGAAGCCTCGGAAGCCGTGGCGACCTTGGGCCGGTCGGTGATGAAGAAGCCGGTCGGCGGCTATGACGGCCGCGGGCAGGCACGGGTCGGCGCGCCGGCGGAGGCAGCCGCTGCCTGGACGTCGTTAGGCGCCGGTCCGGTGCTGGTGGAACAGTTCCTCGACCTGGAGCTCGAACTGTCGGTCCTCGTGGCGCGTGGGCCGGATGGCGCGATGGTCTCCTATCCGCCGGCGGTGAACCACCACGAGGCCGGTGTCCTCGACTGGTCGGTCTGGCCCGGCCCGCTGCCGCCGGACGTGGTGCGTTCGGCGATCGAGGTGGCCGAGGGCATCGCGTCGACCATGCAGATCGTCGGGCTGATCGCCGTCGAGATGTTCCTGACCCGCGACGGCCGGCTCCTGGTCAACGAACTCGCCCCCCGGCCGCACAACTCGTATCACCATTCGGAGCGCGGTGCCTCGACGAGCCAGTTCGAGCAGTTCGTCCGGGCCGTGTGCGGGCTCCCGTTAGGCTCGGTGGACGTGCTTCGCCCGTGCGCGATCGCCAACCTGCTGGGCGATCTCTGGGAAGGTGGCGATCCTGACATCGCGGGGGCGCTCGCCGTCCCCGACGTCCGCCTGCATCTCTACGGAAAGACCCACGCGCGCCCGGGCCGGAAGATGGGTCACCTGTCGTCGGTGGGGGGTACAGTGGACGAGGCGCGCGAGAAGGTCGTGCGCGCCCGCGACCTGTTTGCCCGGCGCTGATGTCGCGATGACCTGCCGCACCCATTCGCCTGTTGATGCAACACGCCCGACCGCGCCAACCTAACCGGCGACAGCGGTCACTGATCCAAATCGCCGGTCACGACGCCCGAATTCCTGCAGTGCGGAATCAAGATCACGGGGCGTGAATTCCGGCCAGAGCCGGCGCGAGAAGAACAGTTCCGCATACGCGCACTCCCAGAGCAGGAAGTCGCTCAGCCGCTGTTCTCCCCCCGTACGGATCAGCAGGTCCACGTCAGGCACCACCGCATGATCGTGCGACGCCGACGCCAGCGCGATGCCGAACCGTTCCCGCGAAACCTGGCGTCCGCCGGCGCGATGCGCCGCTTCCAAAATTGCGTCGCGCGACGAGTAGTCGACCGCCAGCCGGAGCCGCATCCCGCGCCCGTTGCTGGTCGCCTGTTCCGCCGCTTCGATGGCTGCAAGGAGCGCCGGCGCGAGCCGGTCGCGGCGTCCGACCACGGACAGGCGGATTCCATGCTCGACACACTTCGGCACTTCGGACGCCAGGTAGCGGCGAAAGAGCGACATCAGCGCGCCGACTTCGTCTTCCGGCCGCTGCCAGTTGTCTGACGAAAAGGCGTACAACGTGAGGACGGGGATGCCAGTGCGACGCGCATGCTCGACGATACTGCGCACCGTCTTTGCGCCGGCGAGGTGGCCGGTCGTGCGCGGCCGCCGCCGCTGGCTCGCCCACCGCCCGTTCCCATCCATGATGATGGCCACGTGCCTCGGAAGTGCCCGCGGCCCCTGCCCCGCGGCCTGTGACCCATGACTCATCGTGATCGCGTCGCCTTGATGATGGCTTCCATGTGCTCCAGGTAGCGCTCGAGTGCGCGCCGTCCCGATGCCGTCAACGAATACTCCGTGCGGGGCACGCGGCCCTCGAACGACTTCTTGCACGAGACATACCCGGCGTCCTCGAGCTTCCGCGCATGGACGCTCAGGTTGCCATCCGTCGTCTGCATCAGCGACTTGAGCTCGTTGAACGTCAGCGAGTCGTTCACCGCCAGTGCACTCACGATGCCTAACCGCTGGCGTTCGTGGATCAGCCGATCGAGATCCGCGGCCTGTGACTCGGCGCGGCCCCGTTCCACCCGTGGCGCCTGCGGGGCATCCTTGCCCGCGCCGCTTCGACGCCGATCCTCGGCCAGGTTGCTACGCTTACCCACCGTACCTCCTTGCGATGTAAAACCCGAACACCACGTGCAGCACGCCGAACCCGGCGAGCATCATCCAGTTGGCGGCCGTGGCCGGCAACCACAGCGCCACCACGCCGCTGATCATGAAGGCCACTCCCATGACGGGAATGACCGGTACCGACAGCGCGCCGCCGGCGGTGACCCCCGCGCCGTAGAGCAGGAGCCACATCCCCACCAGCAGGTCCCGCGGCGCCGCTGTAGTGAGCGCCAGCGTCAGGATGGCCCCGGCCAGCAGCGGCGGCGTAAACGCCAGCGCGAACTTCTGGCCGGGCCCCGACATCATCGGCATGCCTAACGCCCGGGACTTCCGGGACGTCAGGGTCAGCTCGATGACGACCGCCAGGGCGGCCGCGGCCACCCATACCCACACCCACGATCCGGCCGTCGCCATGCGCCCGGCCACGAACGTCGTTGCCACGGCCAGCACGCCGATGGCGACGATGCCGGCGCCGGAGACGGCGGTGAACGACCCCGCCCGCTCCATCGCCTGGCGAATGAACGTCAGGTTATCGATCGCCCGGTCATGGAGGGCCGGTGCGGATCCAGGTTCCCTGGGTGCTCCGGGTGCGGTGCGTGGCTGGCTCACGGATGAAATCGAACCGGGGAGGGGCGCACTGTCAAGTACTTTACGGCGCCAAGTCGAAGGCGGGTGAGCCGGCCACTGCCCGCCGGGTTACCACCGTACCAGGGCGACGCTCACCGTGCTGTAGGCGTGATGCGCGGGACCGGTGCGATACTCACGTGACCGTGTCACCGCCCGGTACTCCACCGATACGCCCTGCCAGCGCAGGCCAGCGCCAAACGCGTACTGCCGCACTCCAGGCACGCGGTCCACGTGGCGCGAGGGTCGGCGCAGCGTTCCATCGAGGGACATGTCGCGCGCAACGTAATCGGCGCGGCCCCCCGCCGAGATCCACCATTCGAGCGGAGCACGACCGCGCCAGAGCGGGGGATGCCAGGGATGCGACAGGCTCCGGCCCACCCTGATTCGCGCACCCGCGTCCACGTGGGTCCTGATATTGCCGAGCGAGAAACCGGCTTCGGGCACGACGTCGAAGCCGATCCCACGTGGCGACGAGCGCCGCGCCAGCAAGGTCGATCGGCGGTGTTCGAACAGCGCGCCGGGTTCGAAGCCGATCTGCGTTTCCCAGCCATCGGCCGGTTCGTTGAACCCGATCCGGTGCGCGACGCGTTGCGCGAGCGCACCGCCGGCCGGCGCACCGGTCACTCCCAGCGACAGGCTGGTCGCCGACAGGGATCGCGCGGACGAGACCCGCGCCGTCCCGCGAAAGAATAGCCAGGCGAAAAATGGCCGCTCGAGCTCCCACTCGTCCACCGCATGCGGCGTCCGGTCCAGGTGCGGCGTGTACAGGTCCTGGCCTAACGTGACCATCGTCGACCGGCAGGCCGGCGCGCCGTTCGCCGCCGCGCAGTCGGGAATTCGGGGCGCAATCCGTGATCCCCACCATGGCGCCGACTGGCTTTCCAGTGAGAGATGCACACCGTTGGTGTACTCCTCGTCCGGTCGATGCGTGTGCCGGCGCCAGAAGTTGTAAACGTCGTTGTCGAGTTCCAACTTCGGCAACCAGGCCTGGGCGTGCGCTTCGGGAGCCCACGCCAGGCTGGCCAGCCAGATCAGCATCCCGATTTTGCGTACGATAGCCATAAAGGCGATTAGAGCGGATAGGGCAGAACACGGACTACCCGGAGTAACGGATAAACACGGATCGAGCATGCCGTGAAGGGCAGCACAGCGCAACATTGCTGGGAGCGATTCCTTGCTGCCCTTCACGGCATGCTCAATCCGTGTAAATCCCGTTTCCCGCGTGTTCCGTGTTCCGCCCTACCCGTTCTTATCGTTTTATTACGCAATCGTGAGTCAAAGAAAGAAATCGCGCGCCCAGAAACCGGTCGCATCAAGGACGTTCAGCTGGTTGACGCCCCTCCCCGAAGGCGCCGTTGAACTCGATCGACGCACCACCTTCGTCTTCATCCTGGCGATCCTGCTACTCGTTGCCTTCCAGTATTTCGGGAAACCAGAGTCGTATCGCGGGTGGATCGCCGACGCCTGGCAGCCCGTCGCCACGAACCTCGGCGCCAACGCGTCGATGGCGCCGTACCTGCACTGGGGTGTGTCGTCGATCGTGCTGCGCGTCCTGATCCCGTTCGCCGTCATTCTGTTCGTCTTTCGCGAGCCGATGGCGAACTATGGATGGCGGTGGCGCGGGACCCTGCGGCACGCGCCGGTCTACCTGGCGATGTACGCGCTGATGGTGCCGGTCATCTTCTGGGCGGCGCAGCAGCCAGCCTTCCTGCAGAAGTATCCGTTCTACAAGGGTGCCGCCGCCGGCGGCAGCGCCTTCTGGGGTTACGAGCTGTTCTATGGCGCGCAGTTCCTCGGCGTCGAGTTCTTCTTCCGCGGCTTCCTCACCTTTGCGCTGTTCCGGCGGTTCGGCTACAACGCCCTCCTGATCATGGCGATCCCCTACGTCATGGTGCACTTCAACAAGCCGCTCCCCGAGACGTTAGGCGCACTGGGAGCGGCACTGATTCTCGGCGGCGCCGCGCTGCGGGCCGGCAGTTGCATCCCGGGTTTTTTCCTGCACTGGGCCGTAGGCCTGACGATGGACGCATTGGCGGTCAGGGAAATGCTGGGCTGACACGGCCCGGCCCGTTGCCGCTGAACCCCTCCGCGCGCGACCGGGGTATGTCGTCGAAACCGGAGTGGGAGGCATCATGGGCGTAATCGTGCTCGGCGTTATCGTCCTCGCCGTCGCCGTGGTCGGGTGGCTGGCGTGGCAGGCGCAGCGGACCCAGCGACTTCGCACTCGTTATGCGGGCGAGTACGACCGGACGGTGAGTGAACTGGGTGTCCGGCGGGGTGAGGCGGAACTGGTTCAGCGACAGGAGCGGGTGCGCCAGCTGGACCTGCGTCCCCTGTCGGCCGCGGAGTCGGACCGGTTCGTGACTGGCTGGCGCCGCGTGCAGGAACAGTTCGTGGACGATCCCGAAGGCGCGGTGACCCGTGGCGACGCACTCGTCGATGAAGTGATGCGCGCGCGGGGATATCCGCTGTCCAGCTTTGACCGGCAGGTGGCGGACCTGTCGGTGGATCATCCGCGCGTCGTGCAGAACTACCGCGTCGCGCGTGACATCGCGATCAGCCACCGCCGCGGCGCGGCCTCGACCGAAGACCTGCGCCAGGCCATGGTGCTGTATCGCGAAATGTTCGAGGATCTCCTCGAAGTCACCCCGGTGTCAGGCCGGAGTGTCCTCGAGCGCGAGGTGACGCCGCCTCCCCAGCGCGACGACGATATCGACGTCGCGCGCACCCAGCGCCGACTGAGGGATATCGACCGGGAGGTCAGGCCCTGAGCCGCGCCGCTGGCTCGCCTATTTGCAGGTCGACACCCACTGCTTCGGGATTACCGTCGAGTTGCCGGAGGGGTCGAGGATGACGGTGCCGTTCATCGTGACCCGCGCGTTAGGCATCCGGCCCTGTGAGACGAGGCTCAGGTGGTAGACCTGGTCGGTACCCGATGCACCCGTCGTCACATCGGTGATGCTTTCGCTGTGCGAGTTCTGCTGCAGGCGGTACCCCTTGCCCGAGATGAGCCCGACGCCGGACAGGTTCATGTTGATGTGCCCCCGGATGAATACCCGCGACCCTTCCGTCCACGTTCGCGTCACGATGTGGGCGTTGCCGGAGACGAGCACGGACTCACCGGTGCACTCGTTGAAGACGGTGAACGACAGCGGCGTCCAGGTGTCGGGCCCCTTCGCTGCCGGCTCGGGCGACGCGGGGCTGGAGAAGAAGATTGTCGTCAGGGCAAGCGTGAGGATCGTCATGGACTTCTCGTCGTTGGGGGTTCTGCCTGACGCGAGTCGCCCTGCGTAGGCCTCGCAGGAACGGAATAGCCCGCGCGTTCGCGGTCAAGGTTAGGCATCGTCAGGCCGGTTACACTGATGCAGCCGTGCCACATTTCACGACGCGCTACCGGATCCGGAAGAACTGGGCGGCGGCACGTTCGCCTGACGCCATGGCGCCGTCGACCGTGCCGTTGCGTCCCGCGCTGGCATGTTCACCCGCGATGAAGATCGTCTGCGCGAGGGGACGGGCCAGCAGAGCCGAAACCTGAGACCCGCCGACCCGGGCATAACTATAGGCGCCTCGCGAAAACGGGTCGCTCATCCAGTCATGGGTGAATGAAGCGATCAGGTGACGGTCGATCGTCGCACGCGCCAATCCCGTCACCTTCTCGAGTGACGCAACCGCCTGCCGGACCACTGAACGCTTCGAGTTGCCCTTCATCGACCACGTAACGGGACCGCCCGACCACGCCACGAGCACCGGCGACTCGGCGGGGTATGTGGTCCACCAGACCGGAAACGGAACCGGCTTCAGGGACTGGATGAACGTCATTTCCCGTATGGACTTCAGGCCGTGCTGGCCTGCAAAACGCGGTGTCGACCAGATGGCCTCATCGAATTGCAGCACGACCCGCAGCACGCCGCCCATCGCCAGGCGCTCGGAATTCTGTTCGACTACGCCCAGCGGTGGGTCGAAGGCGATGTGGCCCTTCTGGCCAGGGCGCGACGTGAGGACGCCCCATGGAACCGTGACGATGGCCGCGCGCGCGCGGAACACCGGGCGGCGCCTGCCTGACGACGACGTCGAGTCCACCTCGACGCGACCATGGCGCCAGCGCACGCGAGTGACGATGTGCGACAGTCGAATCCTTTCGCGCACGTTCGCGGCCAGCGTCTCGACGATCCGGTCGTAACCGCCATCGACGCGGGCGATGCGCATGGCCTCATCGTCGTCGGCGGATACCGCCAGGAAGCGTTCGCTGACGAGTGCCGGATCCGCGCCATGGAAGCCTTCGACGAAACGCGTCGATAGCGTCTTCGCCTCCGGCGGAAGTGCAATCGTTCGAAGCGCCTGCGCAAACGAGCGATCGGGGTCGGCATCTGCGTCGAGACGCGACAGCACCCGGTTCAGTTTTCGTTCGAAGTCGTCCATCCAGCGAAGCCGGCCGTTCCGCGATTCCACCCGGCGGCCACCGATGTCAGTGATCCCAATGGCTGCCTGACGAGCGACGTCACGCGTTTCCGCGGCTTCGGCATGGACGAACTCGGCGCCTGACTCGACAGGCACGACCAGACCCGGCTCGTGCAGCGTCAGGATGCGGCCGCCGATGCGGTCTCTTGCCTCGAGCACGACCACACGGACGTCTCGTTCGCCGAGCCGCCTGGCGGCCGCCAGTCCAGCAACTCCCGCACCGATGATGACGACGTCTACCGTTGGCAGGGTTGGCTCGCTGGGAGAGGCGTTCTGCGAAAACTACTGGCGGGGTGTCTGTTCGCTCCGTTGTACCTGAGGACGCGAGTGGGGCATGGGGCACTGGGCATGAGGCGTGGGCCAAACCCCTGTGGCCTCTGCCCTGTGCTCCATGCCCCGTACCCCATGCCCGCCCTCACCGGGTACCTGTCGGATCCTCGAAAAATCCTTTCGGAATTTCGCCCTTCAGGAACGGCTCGATGAACGA
>CAMPKM010000104.1 GCA_946887155.1 uncultured Gemmatimonadota bacterium | reverse complement strand
GGATGCGTTTGCCGTCCTGTTCTTCGTGTCGGTGGGCATGCTGTTCGACCCGATGGTGCTGGTCCGGCAGCCGTTCCACATCCTGGCGGTGATCCTGATCGTCATGGTCGGCAAGTCGCTGGCGGCGTTTGCAATCATGATCCTGTTCCGGAAACCGGTGACCACCGCGCTGCTGATCTCGGCCAGCCTGGCGCAGATCGGCGAGTTCTCCTTCATCCTCGCGGGGCTGGGCCTGACACTCGGCCTGCTGCCCCCGGAAGCGAACAGCCTGATCCTGGCCGGCGCCCTGCTCACGATTACGCTCAACCCGATGACGTTCAGCTTCGTGACGCCGATCGAGCGCTGGCTACAGGCACGACCGAAACTCATGGCCCGGCTCGAGCCGTCCACGACCGAAGTGATGGCGTTGACACAACAGTACGCGACACAGGCGACGCGCGACCATGTCGTGCTGATCGGCTTCGGACGCGTCGGGCGGCGGATCGGGTACGCGCTCGAGCGTGCGGGCATCACGTACGTCGCAGTGGACCGCAACCAGAATACGGTGGAGGCGCTCCGCAAGCGCGGCATCACCGCGATCTTCGGTGACGCGGCCAGGCCCGGCATCCTGAATCACGTGGGACTGGACAAGGCTCGACTCGTGGTCATCGCATCACCCGACCCGTATCACGCACGCGCCATCGTCGAAGTGGCGAAGAAGATCAATCCCAACGTGGAGATCGCGGCGCGTACACACAGCGAGGCGGGCCAGAAATTCATGGAGCAACTCGGCGTCGAGCGTGTCTTCATGGGAGAGCGCGAACTGGCGCTCAGCATGGCGCACCACAGCCTGATGCGCATGGGACGCACGGACGATGAGGCCGACGCCACGGTCGACGAAATGCGGCGTCACACCGCCCTGGGAATGCGGATCCCCGTCTAGCGGGGATCGGCCCTCACCGGCTCGTCGCCCATCAATACCGCCATGATCGCCTTCTGGATATGGAGGCGGTTCTCGGCTTCATCCCACACGCGACTCTGTGGCCCATCGATTACGTCGGCGGTCACTTCCTCACCGCGATGAGCCGGCAGGCAGTGGAGGAAAATTGCGCCGGTCGCCGCTCGCTGCATGAGCGACGCGTCGACGCGATACTCACGGAAGGCTGCGGCTCGCTGATCGTGTTCCTCTTCCTGGCCCATCGATGCCCAGACGTCGGTGTTCACGACATCCGCGCCCGCGACTGCCTCACGAGGATCGCGCACGAGCCTGACATCGGCGTCTCGCTGCGCGCGCGCGAGCAACGAGGGGTCGGGATCATACCCTTCGGGACAGGCGAGCCGGAGCGAAAAACCCAGCTGCCGGGCCGCGTCGATCCACGAGTTGGCCATGTTGTTTCCGTCGCCCACCCAGGCAACGACCTTGCCCTGATGACCGCCGAGGTGCTGGCGCATCGTGAGCACATCGGCGAGCACCTGACACGGATGATGCAGGTCCGTGAGCCCGTTGATCACGGGCACCGTGGCGACGGCGGCCATGGCGGTGACGTCCTGGTGCGAAAAGGTCCGGATCATGATGCCCTGGACGTAGCGCGAGAGGACGCGCGCGGTGTCCTCGATCGGCTCGCCGCGGCCGAGTTGTGCGTCGCGGGGCGAGAGAAAAATCGCGTGTCCGCCGAGCTGGTAGCAGCCGACCTCGAAGGAGACCCGGGTCCGGGTCGATGACTTGAGGAAGACCATCGCCAGCGCCTTCCCCTTCAGCGGGCGGCCTGCATAACGACCGGCGCGCATGGACTCCGCGAGCGCGAGCAGGGTTTCGAGCTCGGCCCGGGTGAAGTCGGGGATGGTGAGAAAGTGGCGCATTCAACAGAAGTGCAGAGTTGAAAAGTTCAAAGTCCAAAGGCATCGCATTCCATTTGCCTTTGGACCCTGGACTCCGGTCTTCGTCGTTCCTAGAGAATGTACTTGCGCAAGTCTTCGTCTTCGAGGATGGCCTTGAGCCGATCCTGGACCAGGGCGCGGTTCACCGTCACCTTCTCGATCGACTTGTCAGGCAGCGTGTAGAGGACGTCCTCGAGCAGCGTGGTCATGACGGTGTGCAGCCGGCGGGCGCCGATGTTTTCCATGCGCTGGTTGGCGATGGCGGCGATGTGCGCGATTTCGGCGACGCCGTCCTGCGTGAACTGGAGTGCGGCCGCCTCGGCCTCGACCAAAGCGGCGTACTGCTTGGTGAGCGCGTTCTCCGGTTCGGTCATGATCCGGACGAAGTCCTCCTCGGTGAGCGGCTTGAGCTCGACGCGAATCGGGAAGCGGCCCTGCATTTCCGGAATCAGGTCGCTCGGCTTGGATACGTGGAATGCACCGGCAGCGATGAACAGCACGTGATCGGTCTTCACCATGCCGTGTTTCGTCTGGACGTTCGAGCCCTCGACGATCGGCAGCAGGTCGCGCTGGACCCCTTCCCGGGATACGTCGGGCCCCGAGCCTTCCGATCGGGCGCCGGCGATCTTGTCGATCTCGTCGAGGAAGATGATGCCTAACCGTTCGACGCGTTCGAGCGCGTCACCGGTCACGTCCTCGTGGTCGATGAGCTTGTCGAATTCCTGCTCGAGCAGGATGCGCCGGGCCTCGGTCACCTTCACCGTGCGCTTCTTGCTCCGCTTCGGGAGCATGTCGCGCAGCATGTCGGTGAAGTTCTCCATGCCTTCGGGCGCGCCCTGGGGCGTCATCACGTCGAACATGTGAGACGCGGTCTGCGTGACCTCGATCTCCACTTCCCGCTGCTCGAGCTGGCCGTCACGCAGGAGCTGGCGAAGCTTGTCGCGCGTGCGCTGGTAGCGCTCGCGCGCGGCATCGGCGTCACGGTCCTGCTGGATGTCGCCGGTCGGGGAAACGACAAACACACCACCGCTCGATGGCGTCGCCACCGGTTCGGTCGCAGGCTGGCCCTGAACGGCGGGCTTCACATCGGCTGGCACCGGCAACAGCAGGTCGAGCAGGCGATCCTCGACTCGCTCCTGGGCCAGGTCCTCGACCTCGGTCTCGCGCTCGGTGCGCACCATGTCGATGGCGCTTTCGACCAGGTCGCGGACCATGCCCTCGACGTCGCGCCCCACGTACCCGACTTCGGTAAACTTGGACGCCTCGACCTTCACGAACGGAGCTCCGGCCAGCCGGGCCAGCCGCCGCGCGATCTCGGTCTTCCCGACACCGGTGGGTCCGATCAGGATGATGTTGTTAGGCGAGATCTCGTCGCGGATGGATTCCGGTGCGCGTTGCCGCCGCCAGCGATTGCGCAGCGCGATCGCCACCGCCTTCTTGGCGTCGTTCTGGCCGACGATGTAGCGATCCAGCTCGGCGACGATCTGGCGGGGAGTGAGATCCGCTAACCTGGCGAGAGCCTGTTCAGTACGGTTGGTTGCCATTGGACAGCGGACGTGAGTCGTGAGACGTGAGAGAGCCCGACGGATGATCAGGACAGATCAGGATTCCCGTTCTCACGCCTCGAGAATCGTTATGCGGTCATTCGAGTAAATGCAGATCTCGCCGGCGATCTCGAGCGAACGACGGACGATTTCCGCCGGCGACAACGGTGTGCTGGCCAGGAGGGCTCGTGCCGCGGATAGCGCGTACGGACCACCGGAACCGATCGCGAGGACGCCATCATCGGGTTCGATGATGTCGCCCGTGCCGGAAAGAATGAAGCTGCTCTCCTTGTCGGTGACGGCCAGCAGCGCCTCGAGGCGGCGCAGGACCCGATCGCTCCGCCAGTCCTTGGCGAGTTCCACGGCGGCGCGACGCAAGTTGTCGGGGTACCGTTCGATCTTTTCCTCGAATTTCTGGAACAAGGTCAGGCCGTCGGCAGCGCTCCCGGCAAATCCGGCGAGGAGTCGGCCATTGGCCAGCGTGCGCACTTTCTGTGCGGTGGCCTTCATGACCGTTTCGCCCACGGTAACCTGACCGTCGCCGCCGAGCGCGACCTTGCCATCGCGGCGTACCGAGAGGATGGTGGTGCTTCGAATTCTGCGTGAATCGTTCATGGGGACGGCGAAGATAGCGTTTCTAGAACCAAAGTCCAAAGTTCAAGTTAAGGGTCGGTCGGGTGAGGGGGATGGTTCAGAAGCCGTGACGGATTGGCGCGGTGGGTCAACGGCTGGAGGACCGAGTTGCCGCGGATTGAGCGAATTGACGCGGATCTCGTTTCTGCCGACGAGCTGACGGCCACCGCTTGCCCCGGAAAGCCCTTCGCCTGTGACTGGATGTTACTACGCGCGAGGGTGGGACTTCTTGTAGACCTCTCGCAAGCGTTCCACGCTCGTGTGCGTGTAAATCTGGGTTGTCGAGATCGAGGCGTGGCCGAGCAGTTCCTGGACGGCACGGAGGTCGGCGCCGGCGTCCAGGAGGTGGGTGGCGAAGGAGTGGCGGAGCGAGTGCGTGGACAGGCCCGTGCTTTCGTCGAGCTGTTCGAGAAATCCGGTCACCACGTCCTGGATGGCGCGCACCGACAGGCGCTTCCCGCGTGGTGACAGGAACCAGGCGACCTTGTCCGCCTTCGCGCCAAGCCTGTGGGTCAGCTCGTCGCGCTTCGATTCGTAATTCCGCAGCGCGAGGGAAGCCTTGTTACCGACGGGAATGATCCGTTCCTTCCGGCCCTTGCCGCGCACTTTCACCTGCTGCGCGACGAGATCGAGGTCCAGGCGATTCACGCCGCGCAGTTCGGAAAGGCGCATGCCGGTCGAGTAGAACAGCTCGATGATGGACAGGTTGCGCACGTCGGCGAATGTGCCTTCCTTCGCGCGAAGCTCGGCCATGTCGAACAGGGCACTCACCTGCTTCCGGTCGAGCCAGGCCGGCAGGTATTTCTCGAGCTTCGGGCTGGCCACCGCGCGGGCCGGGTTGTTCTCGATCAATTCTTCGCGGTGCAGGAACTTGAACAACGTGCGGACCGCCGAGAGAGCACGCGCGGTGCTGCGCCTGGACAATCCCTGGCGCGTGAGGAAGCCGAGGAAGCCACGCAATGTCAGACGATCGACCTGCTCCCAGGTCCAGCCTCCGCCGAACTGCTGGGCGAGATACTCGTTCAGCTGACTGAGGTCCTGTCGGTAGGCACGCAACGTGTTGGGCGAGACGTCGCGTTCCTTCTCGAGATGCGTGAGGAAAGCCGCGATCTCGCCATTGAGCACGGGCTTCGACTCGTCAGGCATCGCGAGATCGGCCGGCGGCGTCACGCGACAGTCGCACCCGCGGGTGCACCTATCCTGTCCCGCCAGGTGGCAATGTCGGCCAGGGCGCGCTCGGCGATCAACTCCTTCTTCCGGCGCTTGTCGCGGATTTCCACCGGCAGCGGATCGACGAGGCCGAAGTTGGCATTCATGGGCTGGAAATGTCGCGGATCGGCTTCGCGCAGGTAACGATACAGCGCGCCGATCATGGTGGTTGGCGGCGGGATGCTCGGCGCCTCGCCCCGCAGCATGCGCACCAGGTTCATGCCGGCGATGAGACCGGTCGCGGTACTTTCCGTGTAGCCTTCCACGCAGGTCAACTGTCCGGCGAACAGCACCATGGCATCGTCGCGCAATGACAGGTGATTCGTCAGGCAGGCGGGCGCATTGAGGTAGGCGTTCCGGTGGATCTGTCCATAGCGGAGGAACTCCGCGTTGCCCAGACCCGGAATCATCCGGAAGACGCGCTGCTGTTCGGCGATGCGCAAGCGCGTCTGGAATCCAACCAGGTTCCACATCGCGCCGGCGCGATCCTCCTGCCGCAACTGCACGACGGCCCACGGACGCCGACCGGTTCGCGGATCATCGAGCCCGACCGGTTTCATGGGACCAAAACGCAACGTTTCGCGCCCGCGCTGCGCCATCACCTCGATGGGCATGCAGCCCTCGAAGTAGGGCACCTGGTCGAACTCCTTCGCGACGTACTGGTCGGCCGTACTCAGGGCGTCGAGGAATGCTTCGTACTCTTCCCGTGACATCGGGCAGTTGATGTACGCGCCCTCGTCACCCGCGCCTTCCATCGTTTCCTTGCCATATCTCGATGCGCGGAAGACGACGTCGTGGTCGACCGACTCGATGGCGACGATCGGGGCTATGGCGTCATAGAACGAGAGCGCGTCACTCCCGGTGCGGACGCGAATCGCCTCGGCCAGGCGTTCGGAGGTAAGAGGGCCGGTTGCAATGATCGAAGGGGACGTGATGTCCGCTACCTCATCGCGCGCGATCTCGATGTTGCGATGGTTCGAGATCCGCTCTGTAACATTCCCGGCGAAAAGCTCGCGATCAACCGTCAGCGCCGATCCGCCGGGGACACGAGCCGCATCGGCTGCCTGGAGGACCATGCTGCCCAAAGCGCGCATCTCTGCTTTGAGCAGGCCATGGGCGTTTGACGTTTCCGTGCTCTTGAAGGTGTTCGAGCAGACCAGCTCCGCCAGTCGGTCGGTCTGGTGGGCCGGGGTCCGCAGCACGGGACGCATCTCATGGAGGATCACGCGACCGCCGCGCTCGGCGAGCTGCCATGCCGCCTCACTGCCGGCCAGCCCGCCGCCTGCTACGTGTATCGGACCAGCGTCACGAACGGTCATGTCTTAACGATAGCGCCCGGCCGGTCGCCGGGCCGGATTTCAACGGCGTTTGATCAGTCGACGCGCCAGAAGAAGCCTGACGAGTATCGCGGATCGGGACAGGAACGAACCGCCCACTGCTGCACGGCGTGACGGGGCTCACCGGTCTCGAACGACACGGCATCGATCAAGCCGCCATGACCGGTTGCCGACCGATAACGCAGGACACCATCGATGTACACGCTGGTCGGACCGGACGATCCAAACCTGATGCGACGATTGCCTGACGCCGGTGCCTTCCGGGTGGCCCACCAGCACCCGTCCCGGCTGGACATGGCGGGCTTCACCAGGGCAGCCATCGGAAGGATCGAATATTCCGCCGGAGAAATGATGTCGGCGTCGGCGTGAAGAGTAAACGATGTGAACGTCGTGTCCTGCGACCAGTGGATCGTCCAGTCTGTTACAAAGCCGGCGCGGGCCGAGGTATTCACACGTGCGATGGTGTGACCACCGGATTCGAACACGCGCTTCATGCGCGGATCCCGTTCGATGCGCAGCGCGAGATCGGGAAACAGATCACGATGATACGCGATGTATTCCGAATGCATGGAACCCATGAGGGCCCCGGGCACGTCAACTACGTCGCCGGCGAACGTTCGCTCGATCTGATCGTGCGCCTCCGGATATCGTATCCACTGGTACACGGGATCGAGCACGTTCAGGAACGAGGCCTGCGGCGCCGCAAAGTAGTAGAACGGGGTGAAGTCCCATGTCGATGCCACGGTCGCTCCATACGGAAGCGTCTCGCCGAATCGCTCGATATCCGCCGGCGTCGCGAAGCCATACCTCGCATGATTGACCCGGACCACGGTCGCCGCATTGCGAATGCTCGTTATCGCACCGATCACGAGCGCCGCCGCCAGCACCGCCAGGCGACGCGGGTACGACGGCGCCGCGACACGAACGCGCGACGACAGGATGACCAGGTACAATGAGAGAAACGGGATCGCGTATTCCGCGAACCGCATCGCGCCGGCGTAGAGCGCCATGCTGGTTGCGGCAAACACGCCGACGGTGATCTCCTGATCCGTCGCGCGTTCATGCCGCCGCCACGGCCAGATCAGCAGCGTGCCGAGGGCGATGACGGCGGCCCCACGCCAGTGGTTCAGGGCGAAAACGGCTACCCCTCCACTTCCATAGATCTCGGTACCGACATTGAGCGAGTTCTTCGCGAGAAAGAACTGAACGTTCTGGATCCACCAGATCCGCGTATTGTCGGGGAACCCCGGGTGAAGCAGGATGCCGGCCGCGGTACCGATTACCGGCGCCCACAGCAGTTCCCAGCGGCGTTCACGCCGAAGGACGAGGAACGCGACGAACGCCAGTGCGCACAATCCAACGGGCAGGTGCCAGGCGGTGTAACTCAACGCAAACAGCGCGCCGAGCAATAACAGCCAGTACCTGCTCCGCGTGGCTGCGGCGATCGCGATGAACAGCAGCAGGATCAGCGCGAGGTTGTGCGGCCGGAGTTGATCGAGGCGCACCGCGAGCGCGGTCGTCATTGCCAGGGCCAGCAGCGGGACGAGCCATCCTGTGCGACCCGCATACAGCACGCCGATCCAGGCGAGCACACCGGCCGAAACGCCATTGAGGATGGAAAGCGCGAGCTTGGCGCCAGACAGCAGATCGCCGCCGGCAAACGGCATGAGGAATACATGGAACAGGAATTCCTTGTCTCCCCACCCGTCGCTGAACACCGACAGGCGCGTCCAATCGAGGCGATCGAAATAGAAAACGCCGTGCGCGCGGAGTTCAGCGGCCACTCGGATGTGGTAGTAGGCGTCGTCTCCCGACAGCCACCAGTGCGCGCTGCGCAACCACAGGAGGACGAGGGTAACGCCAATCGCCCACGTC
>CAMPKM010000103.1 GCA_946887155.1 uncultured Gemmatimonadota bacterium | reverse complement strand
CGATCGCCGCGATGGCGATCGTCGCGACCGCAAGCCAGACGAATGCGGTGCAGGGCTCGGCCAGAGTTCGAGGCAACGTACCGGGTGAGTGGCGGTACTGGGGCGCCGACGCCTGGAGCACGCGGTATTCGCCGCTCGACCAGATCAACGCGTCGAACTTCGGTTCGCTCGAGGTGGCCTGGCAATGGAGTGCCAGCCCGTTAGGCGCTGACGAGTACTATCGGACCACCCCGCTGTTTGCCAATGGGCGCATCTTCACGGTGGCGACCACCCGCCGGGTCGCGGCGGCCATCGATCCCGAATCGGGTGAGACGCTCTGGATGTGGCGGCTCAACGAGGGCATTCGCTGGCAGAAGGCGCCCCGCCAGTTCGCGGGACGTGGACTCGCCTACTGGCAGAACGGCAACGACGAGCGCGTGATCGTCGTGACGCCCGGGTATCACCTGGCGTCGCTCGACGCGAAAACCGGGATCCCCGATCCGAAGTTCGGAACGAACGGCGTCGTCGACCTGATGGACGGCCTGGGCATGCCGCTGGTTCCGCTGGCGGTCGACGACTCCGGTTCGCTCGTCATCTCGGACGCTGCACCGGCTCGCAAGGCGCGACCGGGTGAGACCTGGGATCCGGTCAAGAAGATTGGCGCTGACGGGACCGTCGGCATCGATCCGTCTTATGGACAGATTGCCGCGAGCTCGCCGGCGATCGTCGTCAACGACGTGATCGTGGTCGGGAATTCGTCGATCCACGGCTACTACCCGATCCGCGTCCGCAACATCCCGGGCTTCATTCGCGGATTCGACGTCCGGACGGGCAAGCAGCTCTGGAAGTTCAACCTCGTCCCGCAGCCCGGAGAATTTGGCGCGGACACGTGGGAGAGAGGGTCGAAGATCGGCACCGAGGGCGTCGGCAAGAACGACGCCTGGGCCACGTATTCCGCCGATCCCGAGTTAGGCATCGTGTACATCCCGGTCGGCATGCCGCTCATGGACGAATACGGCGGTCACCGCCCGGGTGCCAACCTGTATGGCAACTCGATCGTCGCACTCGATGTAAAGACGGGAGCGCGGAAGTGGCACTTCCAGATGGTGCACCACGACATCTGGGACTACGACACACCGATGGCGCCGAACCTCATGGACGTTCGGGTCAACGGCCAGGTTCGCAAGGTCGTCGCCCAGACAACGAAGCAGGGCTGGGTCTACGCATTCGATCGCGTGACGGGCGAACCGATCTGGCCGATGCCGGAAACACCGGTGCTCCAGAGTGACGTGCCCGGCGAAAAGACCTGGCCCACGCAGCCCATTCCGTCGCGTCCCGCGCCGTACGCGCACCAGGGGCTGCTCGAGAGTGACCTGATCGACTACACCCCCGCCATCAAGGACTCGGCGCTCAAGCTGGCAAAGCAGTGCCGCATGGGACCGTATTTCATCCCGGCGGCGTTGTCCGACGGTTCCGTGTCGGGCGGCCTGAAATGCGCCTGGTATGCTCCGGGCGCGAGCGGTGGCGTGAACATTGACGGCGGTGCGGCGCACGATCCCGAGACCGGCATGCTGTTCGTTGGCGGGCAGAGCGGACTCGGGACCATTACACTGCAGAAGGATCCGTGCTCCGAATTCCGCTACAGCTCACCGCGAGACAATTGTGGATTGATCGGTGCCCTGCCGGCGCCAGAGGGCTATGTGAAGCAGCCGGTCGCATCCGGTCGAAGCGTCGCGGTGAACAACATCGGCGGGATCTCGATCCTGAAACCGAAGGAGATGGGTGGCGTCACCGGCTACGACATGAACACCGGCGACAAGAAGTGGTGGATACCTAACGGCAATGCATGGCGCGAACAGACGACCAGCAGCCCGATGTTCGCCGGCGTGAGGCTGCCGCGTGTGCCGGCCATCGGTGGCCAGGCGCAGGTCATCAACACGAAGACGCTGATGATCTTCGGCACCGGTCGTTCTGGTGGCGCCGGCGGTCGTCGCGGCGGTGGCGGGGGTGGCGCCGCTCAGCAACCGGCGAACCCACCGTCGCTTTACGCGATCGACAAGGCGACCGGCAAGGAAGTGGCTTCGGTACGCATTCCGCAGGTCAATTCCGCCGTTCCCATGACGTTCATGCACAAGGGGAAGCAGTACATCGTCTTCGCCTACGGCGCCGGTGGCAACACCGGCCTCACCGCGCTGACGCTTCCCGCAATGCCAGGTGGCGGCAACGGTCGGAACTGACCGCCAGCAGTTGGCGTGACACGCTGCCAGGGCAAAGAGGGCCGCCGGGATTCGGCGGCCCTCTTCGTTTCTGGATACTGGATGCAGATCCCGATAACCAGCGCTCAGAACACAAACACCGCCAGTCCGAAACGAATTCCGTAGTCGGTTGATGTCGTCGTGACTTTTGGCGAAGCCACCAACTCGAAGGTATTCTCCTGCCGGGCGGCAAACACTTCGCCGCTGATGCCGACCTGCCGCGATACCATGTACGTCAGGCCCGCAACGCCCTCCACGCCCCAGATGGAGGCATCTGACTCGGATGAAGCTGGACCGTCGGAACTGGCGCTCGCCGAACCAAACAGCACTGACGCGCCAATGTACTTGAGTGTCTGCGGCGACGACCCGAAGTAGAGGCGCGCGGACGGTCCAACGCGCCAACTGGAACTGCTTCCAGTCTCATGGTCGGAATACCCGAGTCCCAGTCGACCGCCGATCGCGAAGCCGTTTGAAATGAAGCGCAGCAGGCCTGGCTGGACACTGATATTGGTCGATGACTGTCCTTCGGTCTCGGAGCGGCTGACCGATGCGGAGCCGTCGATGATCAGGCTGCCACGATCGGTCGGTCCGGCGACGGTCTGGGCACTGGCCGGGATGGTAAACACAAGGATGGCGAACAGAAATGACCGCATCTGGTTCCTCCGTAGGTGTGCGATGTCGCGTTCGACGCATGGACACGTGAACCCGATTCTGTCGCGCCACGCAGCGAAACCAAAGTCGTTAGGGACGAACTGGAGGGCTGGCGTTGCAACCGCCCTCGATGGGGCAGCGCATCCTGTGGGATGAATCGTCAGCTGGTGAGCCAGGACAGCAGTCGAAGTCCGAGCCAACCGACGCCGACAGCGATCGCCAGGCAGACGACCAGGAGCCCGACCAGCAGCAGGACAACGCCTGCACGCCCGGCAGGTCGCTGTCTTTCGAGTCCAAGGCTCCGATCCAGAAGTTCGAGATTGGACCGATTGGCCTTCCACAGCGCATCGAAGATGTCGCCAATGACTGGAACCGAGCCAAGCCCGGCGTCCATCGCCACGTTGAATGCCATCCTGAGCAGCGTGGCTCGCGGCACGCCCTGCCGCACGGCTTCCCAGACTATTGCCACGGACAGCGCAGCCCCGATCGCATCGCCAAGCCCGGGAACCAGTCCCAGTACGGGATCGAATCCGAATCGGAATTTCGTCCCCGGCACACGTATTCCATCGTCGAGAAACGCCGCATAACGCCGAAGGCGCTCGAGCCGGTTCGAGTCCGTCACGAGCGCCTGGCGGTCCGGCACGCTGGTTCTCCCGCTGTCGTCCTACCCGTTCGTCGTCTTCGTTGCGCCCATGATCGCCTTGAACGCCACCATGAAGCGCGACATCTCGTCAGGCGTGCCTATCGAAACGCGAAGCGACTGGGTCAACGGAGGAAACGGCCGACCCACCAGCACGCCCTTCTTCCGGAACTCGTCGATCACCGGCTGCACCGGGCGCTTGAGGTGCACCATGAAGAAGTTGGTTTCCGACGGGATGCTGTCGTAACCCAGGGTCTTGAGATCGGCGATCGTCTGCTTGCGGAGCTCGAGCGTGACGCGGCGGACCTTGTCCTCGTTCGCCTTGTCGGCCAGCGCCGCAGCGCCGCCCCAGCGCACGCAGGCGTTGACGCTGCCCGTCGCATAGGGACGCAGCTCCGCGAGCCGGTCGCGCGTGGCCACCGCATACCCGAGCCGCATGCCGGCCAGTCCCGCGATCTTGGAGAAGGTGCGCGCCACGATTACCGGCCGCCCTTCCTTCACGTAGTGCATCGACGTCTCGTACGCCGGATCCTCGACGAAATGGTGGTACGCTTCATCGATCAGCACCGGCACGTCTTCGGGGATGCCGTCCAGCAGTTCCTTCACCTCGGTCCTCGTGACGATGCGGCCGGTCGGGTTGTTCGGGTTGCAGAGGTACACGAACCCGACGTCCCGATGATTCTTCCTCGTCGCGCGAATCATGGCCGGAATGTCCTGGCGATAATCCGCCAGCAGCGGAATCCGGATCGTCTCGGCTTTCAGGTTGTTCGCGTTCGAATACAGGATTTCGTACGAGGGATCCGATCCCACGATCTTGCGGCCATCCTGCAGCAGCGCCGTACAGCACACATCCAGGATTTCGCCGGAGCCGGCGGCGATCATCACCTGGTTGGTCGGCACGTCGTGATGCTTCGCGATCGCGTTCACGATGTCGCCATCGGGGTAGCCATAACGATTGGCGTACTTGAACGCCTTCGTCATGGCCTGGATGACAGCCTCCGACGGGCCGTACGGATTCTCGTTGTTCGCGAGTTTGGCCAGGTTGTCGTATTCGTCAGCGGTTCGTTGCTGGCGAGGGGCCGGCGCCGGAGTGCCCTGGGCGAACAGGTCGAGGGGAGACCCTACGCCGATTGTGCCGAGTGCCGTCGCCACTCCTCCCATGAAGGTCCGGCGTGAAACAGTCGTCTCACTTGGCATATTCGCCTCCTCAGGCGCGGTGGGTGGCTCTGCGTGACCGGTAGTGGTTATTGGTTATTGGTTAATGGAACTGGTATGCGGTACGGCGACCGCGGATAAGCTGTAACCGTACCGATAGCCGTACCAATAACCACTAACCACTACCAGTAACCGCAACTTCAGATTGTCTCGACCTACGCCCAGCTAAGGTTGTGCTTCGACAGCGGCAACGAACGCACGCGCTTGCCGGTGGCGGCGAAAATCGCGTTGCATAACGCGGGAATCACTGGCGGCAACGCCGGCTCGCCAAGTCCTGTCGGCGAGTTGTCGCTGATGCTCCAGTGCACTTCCACCGCCGGCGCCTGGACCAGGCGTAGCAGCTGGTAGTTGCGGAAATTGTCCTGCACGACTCGGCCCTTGTCGATCGTGATCTCCTGGGTCAGCGCTTCGGCGATGCCATCGAGCACCGAGCCGCGGACCTGGTTCTCCGCGTTCATCGGGTTGATGACGTGACTGCCGATGTCTCCAGCCACCCAGACCTTGTCGACCTTCACCTGCCCCGCCTGCGACACGGTCACCTGCACCACTTCGGCAAAATGGCCGCGATGCGAGAAATGCATGGCGATCCCCATGGCCGAACCGCGCGGCAACTGCGTACGACCCCAACCCGATTTCTCGGCAACCAGTTCCAGCACGCCACGCATGCGGTCGTGATCGAACTGGGGACCACCGCCCTGGCGACCCCCACCCGGCGTGGTGGAACCCGGCGGTCCGGACGGTGCGGCCGGTGCGTCCGCCTTGTAGTTGGAGATCAGGTCGTAGCGGAACTGAAGCGGATCCTTGCCGGCCGCGTGCGCCAGCTCGTCGATGAACGACTGGACGACGAAGGCCACCCCGTTGCTGGTCGGTGCACGGAGAAAGCCCGTCGGCACGCCTAACGGCATGACCGACGAGTCGAGGACGTAGTTGTCGATGTACCGCGCCGGGAACTCGGTGGCGCCGAGGCCGGCCGCCTGCACGAACCGGTCCCCCTCACCGAACGAGACGAAGTGATTCTTCCACGCCACGAGCTTTCCGGCCGCGTCCACCCCGCCCTTCAGGTAATGGAACCCGGCGGGACGATACAGGTCGTGCCGGGTGTCATCCTCACGCATCCACAGCAGCTTCACCGGCTCAGGGATCTTCATGGCGATGGCGGCGGCCTCCACCATGTAGTCGTTCCCCAGCCTTCGCCCGAACCCGCCCCCCATGCGCGGCAGGTGAATCGTTATGCTTTCCTCGGCGACGCCTAACGTCTGGGAGACCAGCCGGCGGCCGTTGGCGGGCGACTGGCTCGCCGACCAGAGCTCGAGCTTCCCGTCGCGGAAGTGCGCGGTGGTGTTCTGCGGCTCGAGCGGCGCATGGGCGAGGAAGGGATAGAAGTAGGAGGCGTCGACCGTCTTCGCCGCCGACGACAGCGCCGCGTCGGCGTCGCCGTCCTTCCGGAGCGAACGCTGCGGCGCCTGCTTCGACAGCGCATCCGCCTGGCGAGCGTATCCGTCACTGCTCTGCTGCGCCGTCTCGCCTTCGTCCCAGGTGACGCGCAGCCGCTCGCGCGCCGTCTTCGCCTGCCACCAGGAATCGGCGACGATGGCCACGCCCGGCATCAACCCGGCGATGTTCGTCGTGCCCTCGATGACGAACGCATGCTTCACGCCCGGCATCGCCTTTACCTCGTCGAGATTGGCGTTCACGACCTTTCCGGCGAACACCGGGCATTTCTCGTAGACCGCGTACAACATGCCCGGCACCGTGACGTCGATACCGAAGATCGGCTTGCCGGTGACGATGGCCTGCGCATCGACGTTTTTCGTCGGCTTGCCGATGATCCGGAAATCCTTTGGATCCTTGAGCTGGACGGCATCGAGGGCCGGCGGTTGAAGCGTCGCCGCCTTGCCGAGCAGTTCGGTGTACATCGCTCGCCGGCGTGTGGAGGCGTGCAGCACCGCGCCTGACGCGGTGGTCAGCTCTCCCTCGGGCACGCCCCAGGTCTGGGCGGCGGCGGCCACCATCATGGCGCGACCGGCGGCGCCGACGCGTCGCATCGGCAGCCAGTTGCTCGGCGTCGCGTTGCTCCCGCCCGCGCTCTGCCCCTGGTACTTGGTCGAATCGAGGTCGCCCTGTTCGACGCGCACCTTGTTCCAGTCGACGTCGAGTTCCTCGGCGATGAGCATCGGCAGCATCGTCTTCACGCCCTGCCCGATCTCCGGGTTCTTGGCGATGATCGTGACGAACCCGTCCGGCGTCAGGCGGATGTACGCGTTAGGCTCGAATCCGTTGGACTGGGGTGCGAGGGCCTCGAGGCGCGCCGTGTCGAACGATGCGGCAATGAGCAGTCCGCCTCCTGCGAGGGCCGATACCTGCACGAACTGGCGCCGGCTGACCTGTGTTGTCGTCATCATGGGCTCCTATGCGCCGGCGGTGGAAAGGAGGGACTTCGGCGCGTCGTTCTCGTCGCGCCGGCCACCGTTGCTGTCGGCGGCCGCCATCTGCGCCGCGCGATGGATTGCCTCGCGGATGCGGTGATACGTCGCGCACCGGCAGAGATTCCCGTTCATTCCGCGGTCGATATCGGTGTCTGTGGGCCGAGGAGTGCGAGACAGGAGCGAGGATGCCGACATGATCTGGCCGGCCTGGCAGTAGCCGCACTGCGCCACGTCGAGCTCGACCCACGCCCGCTGCACCGGATGATTTCCATCGGGCGACAGGCCTTCGATGGTGACCACGTCTCCACCCGCCACCTCGGAGATCGGGCGGTTGCAGGAGCGCGACGCCACGCCATCGATATGCACGGTGCAGGCGCCGCATTGCGCGATCCCACAGCCGTACTTGGTGCCCTTGAGATCGAGCGTGTCACGCAAGACCCAGAGCAACGGCGTGTCGGGCGCGACATCGACCGTGGTGGTCTTTCCGTTGACCTTGAATGTGACGGGCATGGGGAAGTTGATGATGAGTTGACACGTTGTTGATGAGTTAATGGGTGGATCAAGTCGTTATTCAACTCGTCAACCCATCAATGCACCCACTTCTTCAGTTTATCGCGAAACAATAGAAATAGCCGTTTCCACCCGTTCCCACGAGATTCTCCTGCGAACAACCGCGGGACAGGTGGGCCGAGTTCCAGGAGGTCGGGTTGGCTCCGCCGCCCTGCCGGTCGTGGTGGCCGACGTAGGCGGCGCCGGTGGCGTTCGACGTCCAGTTGTTGCAGGTGGTGTCCGTCGTGTCGGATGCCAGCATGCCGGTCATCAGCGACCCGGTGAGGATGTCATGCTGGTTTGGCGCGTCGCCACGACCGTTGACCGGCAGACCCTTTTCGGTCAGGCTGTTTTCCTTCCCCAGCTTGTTGTTGTCGCTGTGCAGGTCGGCGACGTTCTGCGCGACCATCACGCCCTTGGCGTTGTACCAGGGGCCGTTGCCGATGCGGTCCTTCGCGTTCACCGCCGGCTGTCCACCGGACGCCTTGGCGCTCAGGTAGGCGTGCCACGTCTTCCCGGATGCACCGGCGACACCTGACGCGTCGGCGAGCTGCTTGCAGCGCGCGTCGGCGCCCGCGAGTCCGCCAAGGTTGGCCCCGTCACCTGGTCCGGCACTCGTTATGAAGAACGACATCGCGTTCTGCTGGGCAGCGAGAGGCGAAGCGATCAACAGGGCAAGTATGGCGATCTGTTTCATTATCCGCTCCTGCAATGGTTCGGTTTTCGGAGTCCACAATCGAAAGTCCAAGGTCCAACGTCCAGAGCAGGAG
>CAMPKM010000102.1 GCA_946887155.1 uncultured Gemmatimonadota bacterium | reverse complement strand
CCGATTCCCGATTCCCGATTCCCGATTCCCGATTCCCGATTCCCGATTCCCTATTTCCCCGCCGCATCAATGGCCTCTGCCAGCTTGAAATCCTTCGCCGTGATGCCGCCCGCGGAATGCGTCGATAGCGAACACGTGATCTTCGTGTACCGGATATCAATGTCCGGGTGGTGATCCATCTGCTCGGCCACCTCCGCGATCCGACTCACGAACGCGATCCCTTCCGGGAACGACGTGAATTCGAACGTTCGGAAGATCGCGCTTCCACGGCGGGTCCAGCCGGGTAGTGTGCCCAGCTGGCGCTGGATTTCAATGTCGGAGAGTTTGGCGGTCATCGCAAAGGGGGCGAGCGGTCCTGAAACATACAAGGCCGCGCCAGCCCCCCGCGGTACACCGGTAGAATCCTGACCGACGCCATCCGCCTGTTCTCGCGCAATCCGCGTTAAGGTGTTTCAGTGGCCAAATCCCTGTTCAGTCCCGGTCGCCCTGACTCGTCAGGCTGATCCCGAGTGCGTGCGACGCCAGGCTTCGAGTGCCCGTACGCGCTGGTCGAGGTCCGCCAGTGTCGTACCGTTGCCACTGGCCGGCATGGCGACGCCGGACACCGTCACGGCCGCGCCCGTCGAACCGGTAGACGCCGAGGCCGACAGCGAAACTCCCCGCGCCGCGCGGCGCAGGAACCATCGCCCGAATCCGCCTAACCACACGCGACGGAACGCTCGTTCGCTTACCGGCATCCGGAATGGGCTGCGGATGAGCAGCACCATGCTCACGCCAAACAGGATCAGTGACGTGAGCACCATCGTCATCCCGCCAATGCCGACCCGGTAGCGATTGGGGCCGAGCTGGATGCGGCTTTCCAGCGCGAAATAGAACAGGACGACGCTCGCCCCCAGCATCGCGATCGCCCACAGTACGGTGCGCCTTCGCCGGCGCTGGATCTCGACGTTCGGCCGCAACTGTGCGCGCAGCACCTCACGCTCGTCCACCACCGCCGCCATGCCCTTCAGCACGTCGGGCACCGAAAATCCGGCCATCGCCAGCCGCCTCGCTTCGGCGTTCGTCTGCATCACCCGCGTGACGGCGACACCGAACAGCACGACCGCCGGCAGCATGGCGTCGAAATCATTGCCCGTGGTATTGGCGACCATCAGCCAGGTGATGATGACGAAAAACGCCAGCACCAGGCCTAACGTGCCTGCTTCCTGCGCGAACAGCCTGATCGCCAGCGGTATCTCGGGCGCCGAGAGCTGCGCGCGATCCAGCGCCTCCACCAGCGACTCGGCGCTCTCGAAGCGGGCGGCAGGATCCTTCATGACACAACGATCGATCGCCTCGGCCAGGGCCGGCGGCGTGTCGGGCCGCAGCGTACGCGTGGGCGGGAGCGCTTCGGTCAACTGCCTGACGATGATCTGCTGCGTCGAGTCTCCGGTGATCACTGGCCGCGCCATCAGCGCGAAAAGGGCAACGAGTCCCAGCGAGTACAGGTCGCTGCGACCGTCGACGTGGTCGCCCGTCGCCTGCTCGGGACTCATGAATTCGGGCGTGCCGACGACTTCACCCACGCGCGTCAGGCCCGCCGCCTCGACCGAGGCCGTGATCGTGCGCGAGATGCCGAAGTCCATGAGCAGCGCCCTTCCGGTCGCGCGCTCGATCATGATGTTGTCCGGCTTGATGTCGCGATGGACCACGCCACGACCATGCGCGTACGCGAGTGCGTAGGCCACGTCGGTCAGCACCTTCGCCACCGTGCGGGCATCGAGCGCTCCCTGCCGCTTCACCCGCTCGGCAAGGCTTTCACCTTCGACGAATCCCATCGCGAACGCGAGCACGCCCTCGTGTTCCTCGACCGCGTGCACCGGAACGATGTTCGGGTGCGAGAATGAGGCCGCGGTGCGTGTCTCGCGCAGGAATCGCTCGCGCAGTGACGCGTTCGTCGCGTATTCCTCCGGCAGGACCTTCAGCGCGACGAGACGGTCGAGCTTGACGTCGCGCGCGAGATAAACGGCACCCATGCCGCCGCGGCCCAGCTCGCGTTCGATCCGGTAACGCCCGTCGAGCGCGCGTTCGATGCCGGTCATGATCGACCGAATGCAGGCCAGTGTACTTCAGGCAGCGGCATTGTCTTCACGGGTTCCTGGTCTCCGCGATACGGGGCGTCGCAATCCGGCAGTGTAGAGTGCGACGCCGACGAGATTCGCCACGATGATCAAGCCGGTAATCTTGAGTGCGAACATCGTCCGGCTCCCGACGGGGATGATGGGCAGCACCGAGAGCCCGACGTAGAGGAGCGTCATGAGAAATCCAGACAGAGCACAGAGCGTGACCCAGCCGGGGACCGCAACCCCGGCGCGGCGGAGTCCGATGAGCGGCACCGCGAACATCGCGAGGTATGTGAGCCCGTAGAAGATCCCCGCCGAATTCCAGAGGAGCTGAAAGGCTTCCTGCTTGCCCACCCCCAGCAGTCCGAGCGTGCTGATGACGAAGGTCGTCGCGCCGACGAACAGGATGGAGTTCACCGGGGTCCTGTACCTCGCGCTCAGGCGCGTGAACCACGGCGGCAGCAGGTTGTCCCAGCCGGCGACCATCGGAAGCCGGGTACTGCCGGCGAAGTTGACGCTGGCTTGCGCAAAGCGGATCGCGAGCATCGCGCTGAGCAGGAGGGGCGCGACGGCGGCGACGCTGCCTAACGAACCGAAGCCGCGAGTCAGGAGTTGAGGAATCGGGGCAATGAGGTCGATGTCGTCGACCGGGATCATGCCAAGCACCGAACTCGTGCCGAGAATGAACATCAGGACGATGAGCGGCGCGGCCACGATGGTCGCCCGGGTGATGCTGCGGACGGGATTGCGGCACTCCCCGGCGTGAATGGCGACGTACTCGAAGCCGGCAAAAGCGCCGAAACCCATCTTGCCGAGCAGGTTGAGACTCATCAGCGAGACTACCGGAGTTGCAGTACGCAATGGATGGAACTCGGCGAGCGTGCCGCTGGCCACGTTCAGCCATGGCAGCGCGATGATCATCGCGAAGACGAGCAGGATCAGGACACCGCCGGCGGTGTGCACCCAGCGTCCGATGCGCAGGCCGACGATCGTGAGCCAGACCAGCGCGCCCACGACGATCGCCGTCATCGAACCGATGGCCCAGTTGTTCGCCATGAATCCGGCAACGCCGGGCCCGAAGATGTAACCCAGGTATTGCGTGAACTGCAGTCCGACGTTGGTCATGTTCAAAATCGCGAAGACCCACAGGTTCCACGCGACGATGAACCCCATGAACTCATTGAAGCCCAGCTTCGCCCATTGATACAGCCCGCCCTCGAGCGGCATGAGCCGGTTGAGCCAGACGGCTACGCCCGCCGACGGGACGTAGAAGAGCGCGACGGCAATGAGCCAGAAGATGACATGCGCGGGCCCCTGTTTCGCGGCGACGCCGACCCATTGCAGGCCGACGATGAAGAGAATCTGCGCGAAGACGAGGTCTTTCAGCGAAAGATCCTTGCGGAGCGCTTCGCTGTGCGCCTGAACGGCGGTTTCGCCGGCACCGAGCGCCGTGGCGTCAGCCGTCGCCGTCACGGCGCGATGAAAGCGGGCATCCGCGAATCTGCACCGCCCTCGAGGCGCACGCTACGCTTCGACCTGATTCAGACCTCTTGAATCATCAGTCCCTGAAACCACGCTCGAAGGCGGCGCCGAGTCGCAGCGCCAGGTCGTCGCGGCCGGCGTCGCTGATGACTTGCAGCCCGACCGGCAGGTCATGCGCGTTTCCGCACGGCACCGACAATGCCGGGAGGCCGGCCATGTTCGCCGGTGCGTTGAGGCGCGTGAACGCATCGACCACGCCAACCTCCCGCCCGTTCAATTCGACGGTTGTGTCCCCGATCGTGGGCGGCGCCACGGGAAGGACCGCGCCGACGAGACAGTCGACGTCCTCGAACGCGCTGTTGAATCCGCGGCGCAACAGGTCTCGCGTCGCCTGCGCGCGTAACAGGTCCAGTGCCGTCCACTGATACGCGGCTTCGAAGCGCTTCCGGACCAGCGGCCCGTACGCGTCAGGCATGGTCTTCAGGTACGGGTCGTGCTGGCCGACGGCCTCCGTCGCGCTGATGACGGCCGACGCCTGATGCGATGGATCGAGTTCCGTGATGTGCACGTCGCTCAACCGGCATCCGAGCCTGCCGAGCAGGCGGATGGCCGACTCGACCACCTTCTGCACGCCGGCATCGAGGTCACGGACGTGATATGCCGATATCCCGACCCGCATGCCCTTCACCGGCTTGCGCGCGGCCTTCGTGAACCTGCCCGCATAACGAGGGCCAGCCATCGTCTCGAGCATCAGGGCGCAATCGGGCACCGTCCGCGCCATGGGGCCCACATGGTCCAGCGATGGGCAGAGCGCGACGACATCGGTGACGGGCACCAGCCCGTAGGTCGGCTTGATCCCGGCGATGCCACAACATGACGCTGGAATCCGGATCGACCCTCGCGTGTCAGTCCCGACGGACATGACACCCATGCCAGTCGCGACGGCCACGGCCGAGCCTCCGCTGGAGCCGCCGGCAACACGGGACGGGTCGTGCGGGTTGTGGACGGGGCCAAAGTGTTCGTTGGCCGACGTGACGCCTAACGCTACCTCGTGGAGGTTGGTCTTGCCGATGATGATCGCGCCGGCCCGCCGCAGCCGGCGCACCACCGGCGCGTCCTGGCGGGCCACCAGGCCGCTGCCGAAGATTCTCGACCCGGCGGTGGTGGGCGCCTCGGTGGTGAGTACGAGGTCCTTCACCGAGACGGGCAGGCCGAACAACGGCGGCAGCACCCGCTTCCGCTGCATAACGAGACGCTCCGCCTTCAGCGCTGCCTGACGAGCCTGGTCGTGAAAGACGGAGATGAAGGCGTTGAGCTGGGGATTCTGGCGGTCTATGCGCCCGAGCGCTTCCTCGACCACCTCGACCGGTGAGACCTGGCGCCGCTTCATCTGGTTGATGAGCTGGTCCGTCGCGGCTGGTGACTCGGGATGGGTCATCGTTGGCAGGCGAGGGGTAGCGACCGGAAGCTGGCTGGACGGGAGTCCATCCCGTGCGCGACACCAATATAGGGATTCACATCCAGCGCTCGCCCGGGGACGGTCCGGCGCACCGTTTCGAGCGGCGGCGCGCTGCGTTCTGGCTATCATTCGTGTCCGAGAGCATACAGGGGGGTGCATGAAGGTCGAGAAAGTAGTCATCGGCATCGACTTTTCGCCGTCGTCGGTCGAGGCGGCCCAATGGGTCAGCCGCCACTTCTCGCCCGGGACCGAGCTGGTCCTGGCACACGTCATCTCCCTGCCCGCCGTCCCGCCGATCGTGCGGAGTCGTTTCCCGCAACGCGAACTCCTCGTGGATACCCTGCGTGAGGGGGCAGAGAAGAAGTTGAAGGAGATCAGTCTTTCGTTAGGCATCGATCGCGCCTGGCTCGAGATCCGCGAAGGCGAGCCGGTCGAAACGCTCACCACCCTCGCCGGCGAATTTGCCGCCGGCCTGGTCGTTGCCGGCGCCCACGGGGAGCGGGGCCTCCAGTCGACACTCGGCAGTACCGCCGAGCACCTGGTCAGGGCATCGACGCATCCCGTCCTGCTCGTTGCGAATCCTCGACCGAGGGCGCCGCGGCACATCCTGGTGCCGCTGGACAGGCAGGAAGACGCGCCGGCCGCACTCGAATGGGCCGGTGTCCTCAGCCGGCAACACCAGGCGAACGTGACCACCATTCACGTGTCGACGGGCGGCATGGCGAGCGGTGCACTGGCTGCCCTGGCGGTGGTCTCTGGCTCACCCCCGATCGACGTGACACTACCGCACTCTGTCAGCGCGGCACCGGATCAATGGGTCGAGTCCGCGGTGGCCGCGGGCATTCCCCGCGAGCAGGTGAGCAGCGAGATGGTCGACGGCGAACCGGTTCAGCAGATCCTGGCGGCGCAGGAGCGGCTCGACACCGACCTCATCGTCATGCCCCGGCGGAGTGCCGGCAACCTGCGGCGCGCGGTGCTGGGGAGTGTGGTCGCGGGCGTGCTGCGCGACGCTCCCTGTCCCATCCTGGTGGTGCCCGAGACCCCAGCCGGCGACGATCGTTAGGCCCACAGCGAAGATACCACGACTCCGAAAGAACCTGGAATGATGAGCGAGCATCCCGGCCGCACGGGTGAACCGAATGCCGGATCTGGCGGAACCGGCGCCCCGCCCAACTCCACTGCGCCTAACTGCGCGCCGGACCTGGCTCGAAAGTACCAGGGCAATGGAATCGTCGTGCTCTGGTATCCATCCCGCTGCATTCACAGCGCGAATTGCGTGCGGGCGCTGGCTCATGTGTTCAATCCGCGACGCAGGCCGTGGGTCGAAGCCACTGCGGATACGGCGGACCGGATCGCGGATGCGATCGACCGGTGTCCCTCGGGTGCGCTGCATTACGAGCGAACCGATGGACAACCTGGCGAAGTAGCCGACATCCCCGTCACGCTCACGCCGATTCGCAACGGCCCGTTGTACGTGCGTGGTGACGTCGTTGCACGAGCACTGGACGGCACGGAACTGCGGCGCGACTCGCGCATGTCGCTCTGCCGCTGTGATCAATCACCACGATTCCCCTTCTGCGACAACACCTGTCGCACCACCGGGTGGACGGAGCCGATTCGCGAGTCGCTCGAGGGACCAACCGGAGGTCCGGAATCCTCGCCGCCGAGTGCGCATGGCGACGACCCGGCCTCTGCCTCTACCCTGTAAATAGCTACGCAGTAACGAGATAGACGGATTCCCCGATCGGGAATCTGCCTCTCTTGCATCTTCGGTTTTTCTTCGGTATCTCTGAGTGGGAGTCGATGCGGCATCGCCCATCGGTCCACCGCCTTCTGCCAAACCGAGTATGCAGCTGCCGTTGATCGCTTCGCCGGAACTGTCGTCGTCTGCTCCACCGCTCGAGTTGATCGGGTCGCAGGGCGATATCCGGTATTACGACCAGACGGCAAAGGCGGTGCTCAACACGCCCGAAAGCACCGGAATGCCGTTCTGGTCGATCAACCCGTATGTCGGTTGCGCGTTCGGCTGCGCCTACTGCTACGCGCGCTACACGCACAAGTACGTAGCCGAGCGGAAGATGGCGGCCGGTTCGGACGAGGGACACGAGCTCACCGAGTTGCCGCCATGGCTCGCCTTTGAACGTCGCATCTTCGTGAAGCGGAATGCAGCGGACGTGCTGCGCGCATCTCTCTGCCGAGCGCAAAGTACAAGGTTCAAAGCACAAAAAACGCGATTCACCAGCCCAGACTCCCAGGCTCCGTCCGATTCCCGATTCCCGATTCCCGATTCCCGACCATCGATTCCCGATTCCCGGATCGCCAGGCTCTGGAAAGACGAAACCGTCGTCATCGGCACCGCGACCGACCCCTATCAACCCGCCGAGCGCCTGTTCCGCATAACGAGAAGCCTGCTCGAGGTCCTGGCCGCGGAAAAGGGGATGTCGGTCTGTATCATCACCAAGAGCGCGCTCATCACGCGGGATGTCGACCTGCTGGCCACGATCGCGAATCGCTCGCGCCTGACGATTCACCTGTCGCTGATCACGCTCGACCGTGAGCTGGCCCGGCGGATCGAACCGCGAGCGCCCACGCCCCACGCACGAGTGCGGGCGCTGGAACGGCTCGCGGCGGCGGGGATCGACGTCGGCATCAACGTCATGCCGGTGCTGCCGGGAATCACCGACAAGCCGGCGATGCTCGATGCCGTCGTCAGGCAGGTGAAAGCGGCCGGCGCATCGCACGTGAACGCCTGTGCCCTCCGGCTCCAGTCCGCGGCCCGCAAGCGTTACCTGCCGTTCATCGAGCTGGAGTTTCCGACGCTCTACCGCGCGTATCGCTCGACGTATTCAACCAGTTACCAGATGGGCGACAGCTATCGGGAAGGACTGAGCCGATTCATGCGCGAGCGCTGCCGCAAGCACGGGATCTGGTATGGGCACAGTCGGGATCGTGGCGATCGACCGCCGGCCAGCGAAGCACCGGACTCCGGTAACGATCAACTGGCCTTCGACCTGCAATGATGCGCCAATCGCCAATCGTCAATCGTCAATCGTCAATCGTCAATCGTCAATCGTCAATCGTCAATCGTCAATCAACTCTCGTCAGGGCGAAATAAATGACATACAGCCACGAAAAAAATCCATGGATGATCGCCCACAGGATCGACTGATGCGTGCTCCACGAGATCGCGATCGCGAGGGCGCTGCCCATCGTGATGCCGGAGCGCACCACTTCGCGGGTGCGTTCGACCTTGTGCATGGTGAATCCTCCCGCGGCGTGGCGGTCAGCGCTGAGCCCATCGGAGACGGGCCCGGAATGCGGAGTGTTCGGGTCAGTCATCTGGTCAGTTCCGTTCGCAATACAGGATAACTACGCGGCATTGGCGCCGTCTGCTTCAACTCCCCTCCGCCATCCGCTCTCTGCCTTCCGATGTCGTTACCCGCTCTCCGCCAGCAACTGGCGGCCATCCTTGCACCTC